>NZ_OY762999.1:47500-347500 GCF_963666665.1 Maridesulfovibrio sp. | reverse complement strand
CTCGCCGCCATAAAGGGAATCCTCTCCCACATCGCCTATAAGAGTATCGTTGCCTATTGCACCCTCTAAAACATCATTGCCAACAAACCCACTCAGGGTATCGTCACCTGTTCCGCCATTTAAATAATCATTACCAAAATAGCCTTCAACGATGTCATTACCGGCCCCACCATAAAGGGAATCGTCGCCGTAACGACCATTAAGATCATCAGCACCGTCATTACCGTAGACTATATTGTTTTCATCATTACCGAAGACGGTATCATTATTTTGACCACCCTGAATTTCCTCTACATTGGTGGTTTGAGCCAGGTTCAAATAACCGTCAGCCATGGCAGTGTCATAGCCTTCACCACCATCGACACGAATATCCCCATTATCAAAGTAAAGGACATCATCGCCTGCACCAGCCAGCAACGTATCACGCCCGTAACCGCCTATGAGGGTGTCATTGCCTGCCCCAGCGTCAAGGACGTCATTTTCATTACCGCCGATTAATAGGTCGTTTCCATCTCCAGCAGTCAGAGTGTCCGCGCCCAAGCCTCCATCTAGCTTATCATCAACGGCTGATCCCAACATAATATCATTCAAAGCAGTGCCATCCACCTGGTTAATACCACTACCAGTATTATTAACGGTGGTTTTAGCAGTGGCAGCAACTTCCAAATCTCCGTCAGTCACCACGTAGTCAAAACTGACTTCCCCACCCCAATTACTAGGAGTTTCATAAACCCAAGAACCATCTGCGAGCTTTGCAAGAGTTCCAGAACCACTGGCAAGGGTTAAAGATGAGACGCTTAAGGTATCACCATCAATATCTGAAAAATTTTCCAAAAGTTCTTCTGGAGTAATGATCAAATATTCGTTGCTGGAAACAGGCTGCAATATAGGTTCAGCACCTGCAACTGGGGCATCGTTCACTGCGGTTACATTAATCCCTGCACTAGCAGCGGCGCTTAGCTCACCGTCGCTGACTTCGTAGCTCAGGCTGACGGCACCGTTAAAGTTAACCGCAGGAGTAAAAGTCCAAGTACCATCAGCGTTGTCCACCAGCGCACCGGAACCAGAGGCGACACTAAAATTAGTGACGCTAAGGGCATCGCCATCAATATCGGAAGCATCGGCAAGCAAAGATGCGGAAGTAATGACCATGGAGCCATCTTCGGCAACTGAACCAAGGTCGATAGCTGCACCTGCAACCGGGACATCATTCACTGCGATTACATTGAGACCGGCACTGGCTGCGGCGCTTAGTTCACCGTCGCTGACTTCGTAGCTAAAAGCGACTGCGCCGTTGAAATTGGCCGCAGGAGTAAAAGTCCAAGTGCCATCAGCGTTATCCACCAGCGCACCAGAACCGGAGGCGACACTTAAGTTAGCTACGCTAAGAGCATCTCCATCAATATCGGAAGCATCGGCAAGAAGAGCCGCGGAAGTAATGACCATGGAGCCGTCTTCAACAACTGAACCAAGGTCGATAGCTGCACCTGCAACAGGAGCATCGTTAACTGCGCTCACATTGAGACCGGCACTGGCTGCGGCGCTTAGTTCACCGTCGCTGACTTCGTAGCTCAGGCTGACGGCACCGTTAAAGTTAGCCGCAGGAGTAAAAGTCCAAGTACCATCAGCGTTGTCCACCAGCGCACCGGAACCAGAGGCGACACTTAAATTAGTGACGCTAAGGGCATCTCCATCAATATCGGAAGCATCGGCAAGCAAAGATGCGGAAGTAATGACCATGGAGCCATCTTCGGCAACTGAACCAAGGTCGATAGCTGCACCTGCAACCGGGACATCATTCACTGCGGTTACATTGAGACCGGCACTGGCTGCGGCGCTTAGTTCACCGTCGCTGACTTCGTAGCTCAGGCTGACGGCACCGTTAAAGTTAGCCGCAGGAGTAAAAGTCCAAGTACCATCAGCGTTGTCCACCAGCGCACCGGAACCAGAGGCGACACTTAAGTTAGCTACGCTAAGAGCATCTCCATCAATATCGGAAGCATCGGCAAGAAGAGACGCGGAAGTAATGACCATGGAGCCGTCTTCAACAACTGAACCAAGGTCGATAGCTGCACCTGCAACAGGAGCATCGTTAACTGCGCTCACATTGAGACCGGCACTGGCTGCGGCGCTTAGTTCACCGTCACTAACTTCGTAGCTAAGGCCGACCGCGCCGTTAAAATTGGCCGCAGGGGTAAAAGTCCAAGTACCATCAGCGTTATCCACCAACGCGCCGGACCCAGAAGTCACACTCAAATTAGATATACTAAGAGTATCACCGTCAATATCGGAAGCATCGGCAAGAAGAGACGCAGAAGTAATGACCATGGAGCCATCTTCGGCAACAGAACCTAGGTAGATGGCCGCACCTGCAACTGGGGTATCGTTTACTGCGGTTACATTAAGACCGGCACTGGCAGCGGCGCTTAGTTCACCGTCGCTGACTTCGTAGCTAAAGCCGACTGCGCCGTTGAAATTGGCAGGGGTAAAAGTCCAAGTCCCATCACCGTTGTCCACCAGCGCGCCGGAGCCAGAAGTCACGCTTAAATTACTTACACTAAGGGCATCGCCATCAATGTCGGAAGCATTGGCAAGCAAAGATGCGGAAGTGATGACCATGGAGCCGTCTTCGGCAACTGAGCCAAGGTCGATGGCTGCACCGGCAACCGGGACATCATTCACTGCGGTTACATTGAGACCGGCACTGGCTGCTGCACTGAGTTCACCATCGCTGACTTCGTAGCTCAGACTGACTGCACCGTTAAAATTGGCCGCAGGGGTAAAAGTCCAAGTACCATCAGCGTTATCCACCAACGCGCCGGAGCCGGATGCAACACTTAAGTTGGCTACGCTAAGGGCATCCCCATCGGTGTCGCTGGAATTGGAGAGAAGATCCGCAGTGGTAAAGGTCAGGCTGCCTTCTTCTTGAATGTCGCCAAGCGCGGCTATTCCGGAAACTTCAGGCCCAGTATTCAGAACTCTTACTTCTACTAAGGCGTCAACGGAAACAACGTCTGTTCCATCACTGATCTCATAACTGAACCGGACATCTCCACTCCAACCTGCTGCCGGGGTAAATGACCATGTCCCATCTGCATTTTCCAGCAACTCACCCTGCCCTTCAGCGATAGACAAATTGAGAATACTGAGAGAATCTCCCTCGACATCAGAAGCATCCGCAAGAAGGCTTTCGGAAGTAATCGTGAGAACTCGGTCTCGACTGATAAATCCCAGATCAATGTTTCCAGACACAGGTGCGTCATTGACAGTGTAGCCCTCCCGTATATTAGTCCCAGCGCAAAGTAGAGATTTCTGATAAAGACAGCCATGAAGGAGGTTGTTTCGATGCGGAAATCCAGATTCAGTGAAAGTCAGATTCTCAAGATCCTGAAAGAGGCCGAAGGCGGTCGCAAAGTTGCAGACGTTTGCCGTGAGTACAAAGTCAGTCAAGCCACGTACTACAAGTGGAAGTCGAAGTACGGTGGTATGGAAGCTTCCGATATCCGCCGCTTGAAGGACCTTGAAGAAGAAAATCGTAAGCTCAAGAACATGTTTGCCAACTTGAGCCTTGAAAACGAAGCTCTGAAGGATGTCATAGCAAAAAAGCTTTAAAGCCAGCTGAGAAGCGTGAGCTTGTTGACTACCTTTGCAATGAATTTTGTCTCAGTATTCGACAAGCATGCGGTGCGCTGCGTTTAAGCCGCTCAGTATATTGCTACGAACCGAAGCCGCGCGATGATTCGTTACTTATTGAAATGCTTCTTAAGTTGGCTGACCGGTATCCCCGTTACGGGTTCAGAAAATTATTTATCCTGCTGCGCAAGCAAGGACAACGCTGGAACCATAAAAGGGTTTATCGAGTTTACTGCATGCTTAAAATGAATTTCCGGCGAAAGGGTAAGAAACGCTTACCGTCCCGGAATCCTCAGACTTTAGCAGTTCCACCAAAGGCCAATATCTGCTGGTCAATCGATTTTATGCATGACTCGCTGATGAGTGGACAACGGTTTAGAACTTTTAATGTGCTTGATGATTTCAGCCGTGAATGCTTGGCAATTGAAGTCGACACAAGTCTACCCGCCGGAAGGATTACTCGTGTGCTGGACAGAGTCTCAGCGTGGCGCGGTTTTCCTGAGAAAATGAGGATGGATAACGGTCCGGAGCTTATCTCGGTAACATTGGCAGATTGGGCTGAAAGAAATGGTGTTGCGCTGGAATTCATCCAGCCAGGCAAACCGACTCAGAACTCATACATTGAACGTTTCAACAAAACGTTTCGCAACGAGGTTTTAGATTTTTACTTGTTCTCAACGTTATCTGAGGTCAAGGACATAACCGAAGATTGGATTCGTCAATACAACGAAGAGCGACCACATGAATCGCTCGGAGACATGACCCCAGTCGAGTATGTCCAAACACATTCACCCCAAGAAAACTCTACTTACGGCTGGCACTAACTTGGGGAGGTTTACATCATCTCCAGCACCACCGTCTAGAAAATCTTTACCTTTCCCTCCAATAATATAATCATCTCCAGCTCCACCTATAAGGGTATCATCCCCTCCCTTTCCTGCCATCAAATAATTAGAGTTCCCCTCACCTAAAAAACTATCGGCACCATAACTGCCTAGGAGCATACCAAGTCCCAATTCACTTACCGAAAGAGTCTCTTCTGTTGGCGAGACAACAACCCCTATTTCTACCCCGTCACTCGAAGTATAAACATTTATTCTATCTATTTTTTGTTTAAAGACATAATCGGAATTGATGACCCCAAAACCAACTTCAGAAAGTTTACGCTCGTGCCCAGAAACAAGCGCAGTAACAGAATTAACAACCGTATTACCATCAACTACTGAATTTTCATTGATCTTGTTCGTTAGACGAATGCTCTCAACCCCTATATCTTCAAGGTGCTGGAGTTCTCCTTCATCTGTAACGCCATTCTGGTTGAAATCCCTCCATACACTTATTTCCGAATAACGATCATCATTTGAATCAATAAGCCCATCTGCATTAGAATCCAGGGTTGCTAGAGCTTCAAGTCCAGAGGAACATCCTTCAACAAAATGTTCAGAAAAAACTTCATTAAGACTACCAATTACACCATCATGATCTAAATCAACGACAAGTAAACCATCATCTGATGATACCCAACCAGTCGAAACAACTTTCCCACTTGAGTTCATATCAAACAAAACTGAGGAGTCATGCACCCCTACGAGTTCAACACCATCTCCATCAAGGTCAATGACTAATGGATCAACACTATCTATCAAGAACTCAATACCGTAAGCAATGGCAGCAATCCCAGCGGTAGCACCTAGCCCCCCCCCTAGAATTGCACCTGCACCAATCGCAACGACCCCAACACCGGCCTTTGCCAAAGACTTATACCCCTCAGACTCTTCCCCTTTTTTAAAAGCATCTATCGCTTCTGATACATGAGACAACACAGAAATAGCTTCAAGAGGTTTGCCAACTACCTTGCCTAATTCTTTTCCTAAAGCCCTTCCTAAATCATCTCCATACTTTTCAACTCCAGCATTTATCAATGAAGTAAAATTTGAAACATGCCCAAAGTATTCACTTCCTCTATGATCTACATATGCTCTGTAATTATAACTATTTCCACTACTAGTATGTGTAGTTTCACCGCTGTAAACGCTAGTAGAACGGGTATGCCTATTCACAGGTGGGAATGATGAAGAAAATGACCCGCTCTTACTATGTGTAGACCTAACGCTCACGACGTAAACTCCTAACAAAATTATAAATTATAATTGCAAGATAAGATTCGAACAAAAATATAAGATAAACAGCATAAACGGAAGTTGCGCAACTTTTTCTCATTGATATAGCCACAGGATAATCAACAAAGACATTTACACCCAACAGAAACAAAGGGAAAAAAACTATAAAAAATAAAACATACAGTACAATATATTTATTTTTAAATGGAAACATGCGACAAGAAAAAACAGAAAAAATCCTTCTCAGCCAAACAAAACAAAACGCAAAAGCACAAACAGAAAAAAATGCAATGTATTTTATATATGTAATAGCCATTACCTCATCAACAACACCAAAACAAAACATAAGTAATGGACAACTTACGAGCAAAAGAAAAAAGGACTGCAAAAAGAAAAAAGGATTATTACTATAAAAATCAAGACCTTGAAAAACATTAACTTTTCTAAAGTGGTCAAATAAATGCCCCAAAAAAAAAGCTAACGCTGCAACGATCAAGACTGTATACTCGGACTGAGGAAATAGGCTTGTGAACCTATTTCTACCTGGATCGTTATCTATGAGATAAGCTATAAAAAAAGGAACCGTACAAGAAAATATCGTGAAAGTTGATCTATACTTAATCAAAAAGCTACACACTCTACCACTCCACAACAGCAGTACCTGTCCCATCAGGAGCAACCTGACGACTCTTAACAGTCTTCCCTTCAAAAACAGTACGCTTCAAATCTTTCATCACCTCTTCAGCCCCACCAAACGGCGCAACCAAATCAACAAGCCAGAGATTATCTCCATTATTCCATTCATCCGGGCGGAGCTTCACATGCCCGGCCTTAAGTCTTGCTTCAGTCTGCTCATTGACAGATGCCCAGCAAACATAAGCGAAGGGCATTCCGTCTTTGCGGAAAATCCTGAACTGACGCAAACGAACCGGAGGAACGACAAGCCATTTCATATCGGAAAGAAAAAAGTACTCATGGACAGGACTATCCATCATAAGAGCGGTAACAACCCCAAGAACAGATGAAAGATCGGGCTGGGATGAAGCCTTCGCATCATTAGCTTCAGTGTTTACTTCGTGCGAAACATTATCCTTAGAATCAACGACATTCTTATTATTCTCTTCAGGCACAATAGACTCCAATTTTAATCAGCAAGAATTTCAATTTTATTTCCCTGAAGTCAGGGAACAATCGTAAGCGTCCAAACACCTACACCTACAAAGCCCCGATAAGCTGAGGTATGAAGAAAGAAGCAGTCGTTACTTTGTTTCGGCGTTCTTTGACACAGCCCAAGGCATGAGGGCTTCGAGATCGGTGCTGCTTTGCGCATGGGGGAGTTTTTCGAACAGTTCGCAGAGGTAGTCAGCAGGATTTAATTTGTTGGCTTTGGCGGTTTCGATGAGACTGTAGAGGGTCGCGCTCGCCTCAGCACCGCGCGGAGAACCGCTGAACAACCAGTTCTTTCGACCCACCGCAAAAGGACGAATGGCATTTTCAGCGATATTATTGTCGAGTGAGAGTGTCGGATTTTCAAGGAAAACTGTGATCCGGGCCCACTGGCCCAAAGCATAGGAAATCGCTTTACCCAAAAGACTTGTCGGAGGCACTGAACTGCTGCTCTTCGTAATTATTTCGTGGATTTTTTCAAGAATCTGGCTGGATTTTTCCGTCCGCATGGTCAGAATTTCCGTCTCTGAAGCCTCCTCCTTTCGGGCCCGCCCCTCCAGTCGGTAAAGCTTCGCTATCAGGGCAACCACCGTCGATGCCGTGCCTTTTTTCTTTTTCGAACCAGCCTTGAGGACATCCATAAATTTTCGGCGCACGTGTACCATGCAACCAGCGTGAGTAATCCCCTCGGATTCGCCCAAAGCGTTGTATCCGGCATAGCCGTCAGTTTGCAGATATCCCTTGAAATCCCCGACAATCTCAGTGGCAATTTTCCCTGCACGGCTCGGCGCGTAATGAAACAGGACTACCGGTTTTGTCCCGCTCCTGCAGGCTACCCACATGTAGGATTTGGTCGTGTTCTCCCGGCCCGGTTCCTTGAGCACCTGTACCGGTGTTTCGTCGAGATTGATGATCCTGCCGGAGCGCAAATATTCGTACATTAATTCCATAAGCGGTCCGCATCGCTCTGCCGCCAGCACGGTCCAGTTGGACATGGTAGAGCGTGAAATATCGATTCCCAGTCGCTCGAACATCTTGTTCTGGCGATAAAAAGGAAGCCCGTCACAGAATTTGTTGATCAAGATATGGGCCAGAAGCCCCGGAGTGACAATGCCCTGCCGGATCAGCTGGGGCGGCATCGAAGCGATCTTAACGCTCGGCCCGTCACCCTCGGTGCCTTCGCAATTTTTGCAAGCGTATTTGGGGCGGACGTGCCGTAGAACCCGGATTTTAGCGGGGACGTAATCAAGTTTTTCACTTACGACCTCGCCGATGCGACTCAATTCACAGCCGCAAGCGCAGATTTTTTCCTCGTCTGGAATGTCGTGAACAATTTCCTTGCGGGGAATGGATTCGGAGATAGGTTTGCGGCCCTTTTTAGCACGGAAATGCGCCGGAACCTGCACGACCTCCGGTTCGAATGAAGACTGCTCACAAACAAACTCCGCCTCATCAAAAAGGGAATACTGATACTCGTCTTTTGCGGGCTTCTTTGCCATTTCCGATTTCTTGGCAAAGGCGATGGCTTTGAGCAGTTCAACCTGCTCTGACAGCTCTTCAATAACGGCACTTTTATCGGCAATTACCGCATCACGATCGACAATTACCGTATCACGATCAGCGATCGCTGCATTCTGGGCGGCAAGCAGTCTATTCTGTTGCAGAATAAGCTCTTTCAGCTTTTCAGGATCATCGGGAAGAAGTGCTTTGTCCATGCGGAAAAGAGTATGTTATTTTAGCGCAAACACAATTATTTCGTAACATTAAAGAATAGTAGAATAACTCAACGAGGGGTGGGCCTGAGTTCGGACAGGATCAAGGCCTTCAAGCAGCCAACGCAGTTGTCGAGAGCTGAATTCAAGCACCTCCCGTTCCGACTCGGGCCAGAAAAAGCGGTGTTTTTCAAGACGCTTCTGCCACAGGCAAAAACCATTGCTGTCCCAGTACAAAACCTTGATAATCGTGCGTACGCGATTGCAGAAGACAAAGAAATTTCCGGTAAAAGGATCGAGATCCAGGTGGTCGGCCACCATGACCGAGAGTCCATTGACGGCCTTGCGCATGTCGGTTGCGCCAAGCACGATGAATACCTGAGACTTTGAATCAATCGGAAGCATCAGGAAGCAACAACTTCAAGCAATTCTTTCAGGGTAAGCTGGCAAAAACCTGGTTCAATTTCTATCCGAAACCCTCTGGGAACACAAAGACTTATAGGCTTGCAAGTCCGCGACTCTTCTTCTGCTCGCATTGCGGTTTCCGGGATAGGAATAACCTTTTGCGGCTTGGCTGACGCACCCACCCTGCGTTTATGATATCCGAAAGACTTATATGAAAGACTGTGCTCACGACAGTACTCAGCCTGAGAAACACCGCTGTTTCTCCATGCTTCAATATGTTTTTTCCAGAAACGCTGTTTGTTTTTCATAGTCATCCTCCTTCAATGGAAGAGAACTATGCCAGACGGGGGAATAAATGGAAGATGTAGATGTTTGGACGCTTACGAACAATCTCAAAACATGCCTATTTATACATATTTTTAACCAACTTGATTAACGGACTATATCAAAAACGAGACTCGTATTATAATACTGCTCACTTAAATGCAATACTTTTAAAAATATATCTTACGATTACTTAATAAAAAACCTGCCTTGCTAGCAAGACAGGTTGGTTAAATCCAGATTCGAGAGTCATCCCACAAAAATAACTGCATATCGAACTTTAATCGTAGAAGTTTAAACTGCTACTTATTACACTTACGACATGTATTCCGCCGATTAAATTCCCAAACCATATCTGCAAACCATTTTGGGGGATGTCGAAAATCTTTTAGTAACAAATTATAGCGAACAGTCTTTGCTTTCCAGGCAGACTTCAACCTTCTCTTAGGAAAGACCAATAGCCATAGCCCCAACGAGACAATATAATAGCGCAAGTCAATTCGCGCTTCTTCGATCGATCCCCCCTTACTAAGCGAAAATTCCTTAGGAACAATTCCCATTTGGTCACAAAGATATTCATGAAGCTGATTCTTATTGGAAGTCGAGACAATTATCTTACAAAGCTGATGCAATACCTCAAAATAAGACAAATTAAATTTCTTCCGGCACCCCACATGGAAATCATCTAGTAACACTGAATATTGGTCGTAAACTCTCTGATCATAAATAATCGGCTTTTCAGGAGGGACATCGCGCAAATCGGCTTCACATTTGGTGCATTGATATATTTCTCGTGCCTTATCAATATCCCGATTAAAATCACGCCGATGAAAAACTATCGGAGCTCCACATTCAGGGCATGAGTCACGCAACATTATCCCATGCTTAGGACAAAAGACATAAAAAGCAATACGCCACGCACGCCTGTAATACGGTTTCTCGTCTTCCATCAGGCACTGCGGGCAATATTGAACCCCATAACCAATCCGATCTGCACTTTTACTCTTTACGGGAAGAATCCAATGGGTTTGCCCGCTAATACGCATATGCCGCAATATCCAGCCGACATATCCATGTAAAGTTGTTTCGCGCACTCTTAAAACAGGAGTACCTGTCACTTCAGCCATCTTATTTATGACAGCATCTGGCCCATGCCGCCCTATATCCCTAATCCATGGCGAATAATTAAATCCAAACAACATGCGAGACATAGTATGAAGTTTTACTGCATTAGCCTCGGCAATACGCACAATCCATGACGAAAGGAGTTCATCTGGTAAGGGCTTAGGGTGTGCCGGAAGATATTTTCCCTGAAAGCATGCAGTTACCCCCTTAACTGTGGACGGTAGCGCCTGTGGGTTGGCGAGGCCCAATCCAAATTCTCTAATATATCAGCATCTATTTTCTCATATCCTGACCGGATAGCCAAAACAGCTGACTGTGATATGAGTTGGGCTATTTCCCCAATATACCCTTCACTCATTGATAATATTCGTTCTGACAATTCTGCATCAGCTAGCCCCGAAGGATACGCCAAAGGTAACAAACTTTCAAAACTCATCAACAAACGTCTATAATTGTTATCATTACCCCATTGCGGCAAAAAAGCAGTTTCAAATCGGTTAGCCAGTGGAGGATCATTTTGCAATGCCCTATCAGCCTCTTTTGTGCCAACAGCGACAATTGAAATCTTAAGTTTACTACTCAAACTTTTAATAATATTGAGTAATACCTGCCGCTTATTTGGAGACCCCGTCATAAGCTGCTGAAATTCATCAATAATCAATATTTTTACTTTTACAGCTTTGAGTAGTTTTAAAGTTTGCGACTCTTTCGTACCAACTGTGCTGCTAAGTCTGAATGGAGCAGAAAGACATTCCAATATATTATTATAAAAACGTCCCTCTTCGGGCACTGGAGGAGCATGTACATATAGTACAGGAACATTTGCAGCTTCACCTTGAGGATTGTCGTCAGCAGGATGTCTTTTGCAAAAAGTATTAATAAGCAAAGTCTTACCATTGTTAGTTTCACCTGTTAAAAGCAAACTTGGCATACGATGCATCCTTGGATAAGCCAATAAATCTTCTAGCTGCGATATAATTTTTCGTGCTTTAGGGTATTCTATCCAAATAGGAGTCCGTATTTTTGCAATTCTATCTTTTTGTTGCAGGTCCATTAGATGAATTACGCTTTTATGCAAATGCGGAAAATCAAAAGTCATCATATATCATCCACGTAATATATATTTTCAAACGGTTTTAGCTCCTTAGAATTTGTGCAATCATTGCTAGTTTTATTTGAGTCGTTCTTTTTATGTTGGTTAATATTGTTTTTGGTAACCCCAAGCCCCGAAACCCTTTTCTGCCATTTTAATCTTATTGCTTTCGTTTGTTTCACTGCATTTTTCTCAATCATATCCATTCGATCATATGCCTCAAAAATCTTCCGCTCATCAACATCCTTTTGGCCTGCATTCTCCAAGTCTTTCTTTATTTTACGAAATTCCCATATACTGATAGGTGGATGAGAGATATCCCGATATGGGATAGAGTAATACCCCTCCAACTCAGGATCAAAAAACCAAATCACGCTAATATCTCGAGGATCACGCCTAAATATAAATTTACGCTTTAATTTAGAACTCTCCGAGTCTGGGCAATTAATCCACCTACGCAGAACATCACTCCAATATTTAACTTTATCTATCGAGACTCCATCCCTTTGAATTGACCTTTTAATCATTGGCATAAAATCCAGAAGCAAAGCATCTTCATCTACAAATTTAGGATAAGTGCCAACACCAGGATGATGATCATCGCCAAAGGTTCCTTGTTTATATTTTTTATATGGAGTCATATTTAATGAAGAATGCACCTCTTCATGATAAACTTGTGTGATATAAATAGTTAGCCATTCTTCAAACTCAGAAAGAGTTAATGAAGCCTTTTTCTCGGACTTATATCGCCCTCTTTGCTGCACATTGGAAAAAGTTGATCCAGGGAGGTTATGTATTTTTTGTGCAAAATTACCCAATAATCTTTCAATATGGGGACCAAACTGTGGCCGACCAACGGGACGCCATTCGATATTTATCGCATATTGAGCACATGCGTTTTCAAACGACGTACTTCTAAATTCTTTTGCATTATCAACATGAATTGTTTTGGGAGTCCCGTAACAAGGCCATCTTGATTTGATTCCCATCTCAGCTAACCACTTATCCTTCAAAACAATTGACCTATATATACTTAATCCTGTTCCAACATAACCAGGTCTATCAAAAGAAATATAAAAACCTACTACCATTCGACTGTAGACATCCATTGCAAGGGTTATCCATGGACGCCCGATAGCTTGCCGATGAATATCGTCAACAAGGATCAAGTCAACCTGAGTATGGTCAATTTCAACAACAGCTAAAGGAAAATCTGCTCCAGGGAAACTCCCCTTTATTTCACCATAACTATCATTGGCTTCTTTATCACTATGCCGAAGCTTGGTTTTAATATAAGGTGAAATTTCTTTAATCCTATTACGCAATGTATTTATATGAGGCACCGTTAAGCCTTTTTTATAACAATGCCTTTTTATCTTTTTATAAACTTCAGGGATGGATTTCTTTTGGGGGCTTAAATATTCTGTCTCAATAAGACTCTGAACAATGTACTCAACTTCATCTGAAAGTTTCTTTTTCCCTTTATCGTTCCGACTTCTAGGTGCCAATGATGTCAACTTACCTGACTGTTCATACCAATGAAGCCAATTATAAAGTGTGCTCGGATGGATATTTAATTTTTTTCCTCTTTCTTCGACAACATCCCGAGTTCTCCCCTTAAGATCAATCAAAGGCTCTATCGCCTTATACCGTTCCATAGCTAACTTCATTCCTTCTTCTGGCACGGCATCAATTGCAGGAGAATCGTTTAAAACAACTTGAAATGGCTCAACATCTGAAATATGAGCCTCTGTTATTTCATCAGAGCTAAGAACTTTAACCAGCGCAGTATAAAAGTCAGACATCTCAATAAATGCGCATTCTTTCCCATCTACATATACTCGATCCCCTCGATTAAAATGATATGTAGCAGGAGGGCCTAGTTTTTTAAAAACCATATTTCCGACCTCATTGTCAGAGGTAAAGATAAATCACACCCTATTTGAAATGTCCCAATCATATACCATAAAGTGGGCAATAATTCTGCTTGATCCCACTTGTCTTCATAAATGCTCTTCAGAAGGTCAGCAGGAGTACTTGAATGAAGCTTCTTTAACGCATCAAGAATAATCTCTCCATGGTTAGAATCGTAAGTGTTCTGACATTTAAACCTTATCAAGAACTTCACATTCTTCAAAAGTTCAGTTCTAATTTCTTTCTCACTCACAATTTTAAAGCGCCACCTTCTGCTTTTAGCATAAGATAGCGCTTTCATAAATTTGGGCTTCAACTTATCCCAATTCTTCTTCAGATCACTACGATACTTAACTTCAAAAATTGTTGGCTTTAACTCAATCCCGTCATCATAGAAGACCAAAACATCTGGGGTATACTTGCGAAGCTTTCCATTTGAATCGATCCAATTTATTTCTACTGGCTGCACTTCGAAACTCAGGACTTCCGGAAGGAACTCAAGAAGTGACAAGAAGTCCCTTTCCAAGGTAGACTCAAATCCAGCAGGACCGTCTGACTTGGTATTAACAAGTTTACCAGTCACGTTGCGATAATTCTTTGGAATTTTTCTTACAGGCATTTGCAATCCAGTCGTGATTATCGTTGTATATCTTATTTGAAAATATGCTTAAATCACGCCAGTCGTCAATAGCGATGTAAAAACTAGACAAAATCTAGACTTTCAGTCGCGATTAGCGATGTAAATCACAAACACAATTTATTTCAAATCATTACTAAATACGGAATTTCCATTACGGGAATTTCGTATTTTTTTTTGCACAAAACTAAAAAACATTTTGAGAAGAGCTCTTTTAACTTACTTGCTTGCAGATTTTCTAACCTCGACAGTATAGATAGCTATATTTTCATTCGTTAAACATCTTATCACTTCTGGAATTTGCTGCATCGCGATCATCAAGTTAAATCCGTATTTCAATTCTTCAATTCCATCGATAAAACAAAGACCTTCCAAGGTCTCTCGCGCCCCGGTTTTATCTGCAAATTCGAAATACACAAGCCTTTTGCTATCGCTATAATCGAAGGGAGTGCAATCTGTTGTTTCAAAACTCATTTCCGACCACTTTCAAGGTAATACGTTCGTTATCCTTATAAAATAAGCTCTTAAAATGGCCGACTATTTTCATGCTAAGCCACTAATTGGGGCTAATAATAGATGTGCCCTTTCCATAAAAAGCACAGGACTAAGGGAACAAAGACCTACAGTATCCACCTCACTGAACACAACCCAAAAGACAATTATCCACCAATACATTCTTTGATATTTCCTTTACAAAAAAAACAAAAAAACGATATCCATAAGACAAAGAACACATATACTTAAAATAAAAAACAAGGAACACCATGATCCCGAAAATTCTCTTTATCGACGATGATAAGAATATTCTGGATAGCTTCAGGGCTACTATGCACAGCCTTCGCAAGGAATGGAAAAGCTACTTTGCCTCCACCGGACAGGAAGCACTGAAAAAGCTTGGCAAGGCTGAATTTGATATTGTCATTAGCGACACGAAAATGCCGGATATGGACGGAAGTGAGTTACTCCACAAGGTTGCCGAGATCCAGCCAGATACTATCCGCATAACACTATCCGGACATTCGGATATGCAATCATTGCTGAAATCAGCAAAGCATACCCATCAATTCCTGAGCAAACCCTGCAATACAGAAATATTAATCGGCACCATCCGTAAAATGATGGCACTGCGTCCCGTACTGACGGATCACAAAGTCAGGGAAATAATAACCGGGCTTGATACCCTGCCGGTACTACCTGATTTATATATCGAAATTACACGCGAATTGAATAAGTCGGAACCAAATCTGCAAAGACTTGGGGAACTGGTCAAGAAAGATCCGGGCATATCCACAACACTTCTTAAAGTGGTTAATTCCTCTTTCTTCGGCTTCTACAATTCCGTTTCCTGTCCTGCACGAGCCACTATACTACTTGGGACGGATGTCCTGAGAGGGTTGATTCTCGGGGTCCATTTCCTTCAAGAACTTGATACAAATATCCTCGGACCATATTCTATAGAAAAACTCTGGGAACACTGCCTGCAGACAGGCTATCTTGCTAAAGAAATCTGCTCATTTATGGATGAAGACGAACAGACCGTTACCAACTGTTTTGTGGGAGGATTGCTCCACGACATAGGCAAGTTCGTTTTCATCACCGAAATGAATAAAAAATATCAAAAGGTACTGGAACACGTCAGGGAATTCGGTGGTCCGGTAATTGATGTGGAAAAAAAGATTCTTGGTGTCAGTCATGCTGAGGTAGGGGCATATCTGCTAGGACTATGGGGATTCAATGAAGAAATTGTAGAAATGGTTTATTACCACCACTCTCTTAAAAATTGCGATAAAATATTCACTCCTACACACGCAATACATGCTGCAGACACACTTCAACATGAACTTATACCTCACAGTAAGGGCTACATATTTTCAGAATTTAATACAGATAAACTGGCTTTAGCAAAACTTTTAGATAATATTGATGATTGGCGAGACGCATGCAACAACCGACTGGAGATTAGTAACGATGAATAAGAATAGTGTTCTATTTGTAGATGATGAACAGAACATACTTGATACTTATAGAGCACTACTACGCAAACGCTTTAAGGTAGATGTTGCACTTGGACCGGAGGAAGGGATTGAAAAAGTAAAATCTTCCGGGCCGTATGCAATTGTTGTTTCAGACCTGAAAATGCCTAAGATGGACGGAATCACCTTTCTAACGAAAGTAAAGCAGCTTTCCCCGGATACTGTCCGGGTAATGCTCACCGGACATGCAGATCTGGAAGCGGCTATTTCTGCGGTCAACGAGGGTTCGGTTTTCCGTTTCCTGACCAAACCCAGCTCTATTGACGAAATGATCCGCACACTTGAAGCGGCAATGAAGCAGTACTCATTAGTCGTTGCTGAGCGGGAACTCCTACGCGGTACGTTGCGCGGCAGCGTCAAAGTCCTCACCGATATTCTGTCATTAACCAATCCTGAAGCATTTGGACGAAGCGAAAGAGTGCGCCGACTTGCCGGCTACGTAGGACAACATTTAAAACTGAAACAGACCCTTTACCTTGACCTTGCTGCCATGTTGGGACAACTGGGCTGCATAACACTCCCGGAATCTGTTCTACTGAAGGTCTTCACCGGAGAAGAACTCACAGCAGAAGAACAACAGATTTATGACATGCATCCTTCAGTGACTGCTGGCATGCTTTCCCAAATTCCGCGCATGGAAACCGTTTCGCAAATCATCCAGCACCAGAATGACCGACTGGACATAAATCCTACTATGCCCGTGGAATCACGAGTATTGAAAGCCTGCCTGGATTACGATTCCCTAATCCAGCAAAAAACCGACAAAATGGACGCAATCGCCATTTTACGCGGCATGGAAGGAATTTATGACTCCAAGATTTTGGATGTTCTTGAGAAAGGAACTGCCGGGGAAGATGGCTACGTACGCCGGGAAATTGAACTTGGAGAACTCAAGAAAGGCATGATTCTGGACGAAGGTCTCTGGAGTGAAGATGAAGTTCATCTGGTTGCCGAAGGAACTGAGATAACAGAAACCGCAATCATCAGGATAACCAACTTCGGTAGGGCTAAGAAACTCCCACCCAGAATCAGGGTTCTTGTCCCGATTAAGTATCTTGAATAATGAAAAATAATTCTTGAAGCCGTTAACCACAAACTAAGCTGGAAAAAAAATGAGCTACTTGAAAAAATTTATTTCTGTTGCATTCATATTCCTGTTTGCATTCATCCTGTTTGCAGGCACTTCTTCTGATTCCGATCTTGAACAAATAAAAAAAAGAGGAGTCCTGCGGCATCTGGGAATTCCTTATGCTAATTTTATAACCGGACATGAGACAGGGCTCGATGTAGAACTCATCAAACTTTTTGCAGCACACCTCGGAGTCAAATACGAATTCGTGAGCTCCCAATGGTCCACAATTTTCGCAGACCTGACCGGAACAATGGTCAAACCTAAGGGGAACAATGTAGAGTTTCTGGATAAGACACCTATCAAGGGTGACATCATTTGTAATGGATTAACCAAACTTGAGTGGCGCGAAAAAATTATCAACTATTCAGATCCTACCTTCCCCACACAAGTCTGGTGCGTGGCCAAAGGAGATTCTCCATTAAAGCCCATCAAGCCAAGCGGAAATGTCATCAAGGATATCCAGACAGTCAAAAATATGCTTAAAGGAAAAAGAGTCATGGGCAAAGAAGGAACCTGCCTTGCGCCGGGACTTTACGGCATAGATGCCAATATTGCTACTATCATCAATTTTCCAGACAGCCTCAACGATATTGCCCCGGCAATTATCAAAGGAGAAGCGGAAGTGGCATTGCTTGATGTACCAGACTCATTGGTGGCATTGAATAAATGGCCCGGAAAAATAAAAATAATCGGTCCTGTTTCTCCCCAGCAAGTAATGGGCGCCGGCTTTCGCAAAAATTCACCGGAACTACTCAAGGCTTTTAACGACTTTTACGCAAAACTCAGGAAGAGCGGAGAGTACAATAAACTAGTCATGCAATACTATCCGGCAGTTTTCAGTTACTATAAGAATTTTTTCAGCAATTGAGACTAGCAGCAGAAGGAGATTCATTTGTTCAAAAGTAATAAAGCGATCCCGACAGCATTAGCTCTGCTGGCTATTTATGTTCTATTTACCATCTGGACAAACTATAATTCTCAGGTTGATTTACGTAAGTCTTCTTTACAACAATTCAATGAACACTCAAAACATGAGGCCTATTTATTCAGCCACTTCTTTGCCGATAGACAAAATGACCTTGCTGCCCTCTCGATTAGCAGAGATATCTCAAGCTATTTTGAAAACAAAGACATGGGCATGTCCCCTGAATATGGTTTGCAAGCAAGTCTTATTCAACTATCTGAAATACTGAGTAAAATAATTAAAGCAAAAACAATCAACAACGTTCCTGTTTACACCCGGATTTTATTCGTTAGCCAGTCCATGCACATTCTTGCAGATACGGACGACTCCAATCCCCGGAATAAATTATATAGTGGAGATATACCTCAAGACCTGACTCCAGAAAAAATAGGTGTTGTTATAAAAACAATTGATAATGAAACCTATTGCATACTCATGCACCCCTACCTTTTCAGGGGAGAAAAGGTCGGAACTCTTATTGCCTATCTTAACGCAAAGAATGCTCTGCCATTTCGATCAGGTTATAAGTCCGGCTCAGGACTGCGTAGTATGAACTATCTACTCTACAACAAAACTTTATACTCTCCGTTGAACTATATTCCCAAACAGTTAGCGCAAAAAATATCGGACGGGCTTATAATCCCAACGGACAAGGTAACTGAATTAACAATTGATCATGGACAACAGGAAAAACCGCTAGAGCTTCTTATTGTCCGTTCTGCTGTCAAAGAAACACCATTCTCATTACTAAATATTGTCCCAAAAAAGGAACTATTAGGCTCTATTTCACCGCAACATCTATTAATATACACCCTTCTTCTTGCTTTGCTCCTTTTAGGCAGCGGTGTTTTTATCATAAGAATAAACTCCCGCAATTTAATTCTCAAGATCCGGGTGGAAGAAGCAGCAAAACAGGCAAAAAAATTAGAAGTAAACAACAAACAGCTAATTAACGAGATAGAAGCACGCAGCCATGCAGAAAAAAAACTTCAGGATGTTAATGCCCAGCTAGAAAATCGAGTGCTACAACGGACAGCAGACTTGCAAAAACGCACGGAAGAGCTGACTCGCGAAGTTTTGGAACGCCATGAGGCAGAAGAAGCCATGCGACTGATATTCAACAACACCAATGATTCAATTTTTATCCACGACGCAGAAGGACAGATTCTGGACGTAAACGATACCATGCTCGAGAAGTATCAGGTAGACATGGCCACAGTACTTAACATGTCCATAAAAAATGATTTTTCTGCTTCGGAAATGGACATGGATATACTGGATCAATATTGGCAAAAAGCCGTTGGCGGAGAGAAAGTTGCTTTTGAATGGACTTCCAGATGTCCGGGGGACGGCAGAACATTTGAAGTGGAAGTAACCCTGAACCGCATTGAATTTGAAGGGAAAGTGGTCATTCTGGCTAATGTGCACGACATTTCTGAACAGAAAAAAGCATTGATTCAACAGGCGGAACACCAAGAATTTTTGGGAACTATTTTTGAAGGTATCGGAGCTGCAGTATTCGTCTTTGATCCCATCAAAGGCATGATGGTGGATTGTAATAACGTGGGCGAAAAGCTACTCAAAATGAGCCGCAGCGCCATCATAAATGCAACATGCCAGACAACGATAACCTTTAATTCGGATACCCAAAAGGATCTACTCTGCCCGAACTGGCATGAGCAAGGAACGTACGAGGAGGGGATTCTGTATCTTCAAGACTCGACTCCTCTGCCTATTTCCCGCCATCTTTTTGAAATCCATATTGGCGGTATGACCCATCTTGTTCAGGTTGTGTTTGACATCACTGACCGCAAGCACCTTGAAAGAAAACTGAACATTGCCCAAAAGCTTGAATCCATAGGGCTTCTTGCCTCCGGGATTGCACACGAAATAAACACTCCTATCCAATATGTTGGCGACAGCATTCGTTTTATCAAAGACGCATGTACCGACACCAACGAACTGATTGACCTTTACGAAAAACTCCTTAAGTCTGAATCAGCTGAAAACCGCGAAAACATTATCGAAGAAATCGAAGAGCACAAAGATGACATGGATTTGGATTTTATAAGCAGTGAATCCATCAAAGCCTGTGACCGGGCACTGGAAGGAGTCGAACGGGTAGCCACAATTGTTTTAGCCATGAAAAACTTTTCACACTCCGGTGAAGAAAAGATCAAAGCTGTTGATATCAATAAAGCAATCCAGAATACCATCATAGTATCCCGTAATGAGTGGAAATATGTAGCAGACCTTGAAACGGACCTTGACCCCGACCTGCCGCAGGTTCAATGCCTGCCCGGTGCAATCAATCAGGTCCTGCTGAACGTGATTGTAAACGCAGCACATGCAATTGCCGAGAACACACAAGAAGATCAGAAAGGAACAATCTCTGTAAGCACAGAATTAGATCCTCCTTATGCAAGTATCAGTATCAAAGATACAGGCTGCGGAATTTCAAAAGAAAATATACATAAAATATTCGACCCGTTCTTCACGACCAAAGAAGTGGGTAAGGGAACGGGCCAAGGTCTGGCGATTGTTCACGACATCATAATTGAAAAACATGGCGGGACTATAGATATTGAGTCAGAATTAGGTGAAGGTACCACCTTCATTATTAAACTCCCGATTGAACCTGATATCGAAACTGAATCATAATAAAATCTCCCCTGAATCATTATCAGGGGAGATAATCAATCAAGCTAAACCTCGCTGGACCAAACCTGCTACTTAGTCGTCTTGAAACTCAAGGAAAAAGCGAACCAGACACGACGAGTATCATCGAGACGCTTTTCATACTTACCGATGATCACCTGACGTCCCGCAGGACCGATTTTTACATTAATCGGTTTTGCGTTCTTGAGATTAACCAATTCGGGATGTTCAATATTTCGATCTGAAGTTGTAGAAATGCGGGCTCCTGCTGCGGGCATAGGCTTACCTTCATAGTACATCATAACCGGAAGCATATCCCCTTCCTTCATTTTGGTAGGATCCTTGAGAGGTACGATTTCAGCACGCTGTCCGATCGGCTTATCCATACTGTCCGTCCATTCAATGATTGTCTTGGAGAGCTTGTAGGACCGGCCTTCGTCAACGATCTTGCCGCAAACTTGTCTGGGAAGATCAAAATTCTGCCAGCCACCCTCTTCGGTATGGTACCAATACTTGTTATCGAACTCGACAGTCAGCATGGTATAGATGTCGTCGATCCATGCATAAGCCTCACCTTTGTTGTACACAGGCTCAAGAGCAGTTTTCCAATTACTCTCATTGATCCCGGTCAGGGAAGTAATACGGCTGAGGGGATACGGGTCAGTTGATCCGGGATGACCGTACATCAGAAAAGCCTTACGCCCTTTTTTCTCCAACCACATATCATGAGCGGAACCAATTGAGGCAAAGGCCAAAACAAAAACCATTGCTAAAACAATCTTCTTCATCACTTTTCTCCTTATTTGATTATGAAAATGAATTTCATTTCCATTTGGAAGTAGGGATACAAATTCAGAAATCAAATGTCAATACCAATCGGTCTTCAAACTGGCTTCTTGACCTTTACGCTTAATTGTTGCAAGCCAGTGATGCGGTCGGGATGATAACTTGGAAGCTTACTATTCTGTAATAATAAATCAGCCCGAATCCGTCCCAGCACGTGATTCTGCGCCCAACGAGAGGATTACAATGCGCCACGCTCTTCCAGCTATTCTTCTGCTGACAGCTATTTTTTTCAGTACCGCCTGCTCTGCAACAGATGCCGTAAAACCGACAGATCATATCATTGCGGGCTATATCGAAAACGTATCAATCAAAGTCTGGGATCATGAAGCACCGATTATCATGGAAGCAAAACTGGATACCGGTGCGGACAGCTCTTCGCTTCATGCCACAGACATCACAATCCATAAAAATAAAAAACAAGTGTCATTCACCATTACCGACCAGCATGGCAGCACCCAGCGCATCACATGCCCTTATGCCCGGATCGTGCGTATCAAAAAACGTCCCTCCGGCTACCAGCGCCGGCCGGTAATTCCGGTGCAACTCCAAATCGGACAAAAAACTTTTGAAGCTTTCGTCAACCTGACCGACCGCAGCAACTTTTCGTACAAAATGCTTATAGGCCGAAAAGAGCTGCGTCACGGCATCCTAATTGATTCTTCACGCCACCACCGGCTCAGCGAGCCCGTTAAATAAAAATACGCTTTCAAACCGTGAATAACGACGGAAATATCTACTATGAATTCTATACAACTAAAAATACTTGTGGGCCTGCTCCTTACTTTGGGGCTGGGCATATTCAGCTACAAAGCCTTTGTGCTTGACTTTCCCCTGACTCCGGATGAACAGACTGAAATCTGGAACGTTGAAGCCCATGTTTCATTTGAAGCCGAAGGAAGTCCGGTTAAAGCCACCTTGCAAACCCTGAACAAATTGCCGCAGTATACTGTTACCGACGAGTATTATATCGGTGATGACTATGGACTGTTGCACGCCCTGCAATCCGCAGACGGCACTCCGCAGCAGACTCGCAATCCTGATAATATTGTCGCAATATGGTCCCGGCGTTCGGCAAAAGGCAAACAGGACCTTTTCTATTCTGCCCGGTTGAGGCCGAAACACAGCAAGGCTGAAGACAGCTGGGTCCACCCCACAGAAATCCCTAAACTGAGTGATCCGCATTTCACGGAAGCGGAACAGGTTGCTGCGAACTCCCTTATCACTGAAGTAGGAAGCGAATCTGCCGACATAGAAACTTTCGTGCCCCAGCTCATGAAACGGCTCATGGAGCCATCCAGTAACCCCGATGCAGCATATCTGCTCCGCGACACTGAGAATACACTTGGAGCGGTAAATATGGCCGTACGCCTGCTGCATTTTTCAGGCATACCGGCCCAGTCAGTGCACGGAATAACCCTGACCACATCAAATGACGCCGGCTTAAAACACTGGCTGGAACTCTATCACAACGAAAAATGGCACATGTTCGACGTGGCCAACAGACGCTTCGGGACTCCAGTGAATTTCGTCACCTGGTGGCGAGGTAATGCCCCACTGGCTACAGTCAGCGGCGGAAATAATTTAAGTGTGACTCTTTCCGCTGTCCCGGCAACGGTCAGCACTCTGGGCAACGTTGTTGACCGTCTTGCAATAACCGCCCCGACTATTCTGGAATTCTCACTTTTCAACCTCCCGATACAGGCTCAGGCTACCTACAGGGTTATCCTGCTCATCCCTATCGGTGTACTCCTACTGGTCTTTTTGCGTAATGTTATTGGAGTCACCACCTTCGGGACATTCATGCCCGTTCTTATAGCCCTGTCATTTCGCGAAACACAACTGCTCTGGGGACTATGCCTGTTTTCCATCGTCATCATCCTCGGTCTGGCTGTACGCCTTTATCTGGAACACCTGAAACTTCTGCTGGTGCCCCGTCTGGCCTGTGTACTGATAGTCGTAGTACTGCTCATGGCCGGGATCAGTATTATCAGCTTTAAGCTCGGCTTTCCGCGCGGAGTTTCCGTCAGCCTGTTCCCAATGGTTATCCTGAGTATGACCATTGAACGAACATCCGTCATGTGGGATGAACTTGGTGCCGGGAAGGCCATACAGCAGATAATCGGCTCCATGGCTGTAGCAGTTCTTGCCTACATCGCCATGAGCAACCTGTTTATTGAGCACTTGATTTTCGTATTCCCGGAACTCTTTCTCGTGATGCTGGCACTGACCGTCATGATCGGGCGCTATACCGGATTTAGACTTATGGATCTGGTCCGCTTCCGCGCTTTCCTAAAGGAAGGTTAATATGGGCTGGTTCGCCAAACTAAAAAAATTCGGAGTAATAGGGCTTAACGGACGCAATGGGGCTTATGTTCTGCCCAACAATCCGCGTAGACTCTATCCGCTGGTGGATGACAAAATCACCACCAAAGAACTAACTCAGGCTGCAGGACTTAACGTCCCGGAACTTTACGGAGTATTCAGGGCCCAGCATGAACTTAAAAAACTACCTGCCCTGCTGCAAAAACAGGATTCGTTTGTTATCAAACCCGCCCGTGGAGCAGGCGGAAATGGGATTCTGGTCATTACCGGAAAGATCGGCCCACGCTTCCGCAAACCGGATGATTCTCTGGTTGCTGAAGATGCCCTATCTTTCCACATTTCAAATATTCTCAGCGGCATGTACAGTCTCGGAGGAATGCCGGACAAGGCTATGATTGAATACTGCGTACAATTCTCGCCTGTCTTCAAAGACATCGCCTATCAAGGAGTCCCGGATATCAGGATTATCGTCTACAAGGGGATACCTGTAATGTCTATGCTCCGTTTGCCTACAAGGGAATCGGACGGCAAGGCGAACCTGCACCAAGGTGCTATGGGTTGTGGGGTAGATATGTGCACAGGTATGACCACCAGCGCAGTATGGAAAAACGACAACTGCACCCATCACCCGGACACCCTGCATCCTGTTGCAGGAGTAGCAATTCCGGACTGGCCGGAGCTATTAAAGCAGGCCGCATTAGGTTATAGCGTAACCGGTCTGGGCTACCTCGGCGTAGATATTGTTTTGGACAAAAATCTGGGACCACTGATTCTTGAACTCAATGCGCGTCCGGGACTTGCAATTCAAGTCGCCAATAGATGCGGTCTGCAACACAGACTGGACAAAGTCGACAAAGTTCATCAGGACCTGTACACAGAACAAGAGAGAATTCAATATGCCATGGAAAATTTTGGATCATAACATGCTGCAAAAATCTGCAATCCTTCTCTTCGGCTTAAGCTTATGTCTGCTTGCTGGCTGTAAGCAACCCAAAATAATAGTACCGCCGGTGCCTCCCCTTCCGGTTGAAATGGCCAAAGAAAAAGCACCGCTGGGCAAACGGGAAGTGCGGTTGAACATAAATCTGACCAGCCAGCCGGACAAACATAAACTGCGCAATGTCCGCTCACAAAGTATGCCTACAGGAGCACGGATTTCCTATCCTGCCGGAGCGGACATTCTCCGCTTCCTGCAATATGATGAGGAAGTCATCACGCTGCCCAAAATGCAGACGAACCGTGATTTCAAAATAATTCTGCTGACCAGGGATCAAAATCCACCACGGACAATAAATGGCTACTCCAACGTAACTTACGAACTGATGAATTCAGGACTGCCCGGTGGAGTAATCCTGCTGGATTCATTCTTTGGAACTTTGGAAAAAGACGGCACCCTGTCTCCGACTATGTACATCCCCACAGACAGGAAAAATGTTTTCAGGAAAGTTCAGGCAGAAATTAGCCCGCGAAAGCTTCAATTCAAAAAAGTAATCAGAACCAACGTTCTGCCGGATTCCGAACACCATTATGTTATCAGGTTTCTAGGAAAAAAAGGGATGACAATTCTTTTTGAAATCCGTCACCTTGAAGGCGGCAGCCGCCCCAAAGTAGTCAACCGCCAGACCATGGAAATTCCGTTGGGAACCCCGGTGATCGAAATCAACGGGCACAAGTTTAAAGTCCATACGGCGACTACTGAATTTATTGATATTGAGCGGTTGAGCTAACATCTCCATTATTCCCAACTAGGGAGAGTAGAAGGTCTTCCCCTTATCAACTCGTCAATCGCGTAGCGCATCAGCCACGTCTTCTTGTATAATCTCGAATGGTAAGTTCAATGGTCGGGATACCGTTGAACTTATCTATCTTGGGAGAGAAAGCAAAACGCATGGTGGAACCGATGAGTTCGGAACCGAGTTCTTCAGCCATGCGCCATGCCTTGGCGGGCATTTTGCGGGTCTTTTCAAGATCGGTGACGGTAAGTTTTACGTGTGCCTTGCCCATGGGCCTGCGTTCCAGAACTTCCACCGGAGGGGTGGTGAAGACAGGTTCCGGGTTGCCCATACCGAACGGCTGCATGAGCTCAAGCTCCTTGAGCAGCACGTAATCAATATTTTCCAGCGGCAATTCACGGTCAACCTTGAGCGAAGCCTTAAGCGGCTCAGAACCGATCTTATCAATAACCGCCTGATCAAAACGCTCCCGAAATTCGGGAAGAAACTCAGCTTTGAAAGACATCCCGGCTGCCAGCTTATGGCCACCGAAGTTAAGGAAAAGCTCGGACATGGTGGTCAGGCCTTCGTGAATATGAAATTCCTTAATGGAACGGGCCGATCCTTTGACGACTCCGTTCTCCTCACAAAGCATAACGGTGGGGCGATAAAATTTTTCTACTACGCGGGAAGCCACAATACCGATGATCCCCGGATGCCAGCTTTTTGAATAAAGCACCAATCCGGCCCGGTTATCCCTCTTGATATGCTCCTCAGCCTGAGCAAGTGCTTCCTGCAAAATACGGTCTTCTTCAGCACGGCGCTCGGTGTTCAAATCATCCAGAACCTTGGCAATAGGCCTAGCGGTTTCCATATCTTCGGCCATGAGCAACTGAAGCGCCCTGCCAGGATCACCCATACGCCCGGAAGCATTGATACGCGGAGCCAGCCCGAAACCGACCTGTCCGGCACCGATAGCTGCAAACATGTCATAGCCACTGACTACCTTGAGCGCGGCCAGACCGGGACGCTTGGCTTCTTTGAGCAAGAGCAGCCCGTTCTTGACCAGAATGCGGTTCTGGCCCTGAAGTTCCACCACGTCTGCAATGGTGCCGAGAGCTACGAAATCAAGATAAGCGCGCACATCCGCAGGATCACCGGGCAACAGCCTGTTCAGCTGTGCCATGAGCATGAAAGCCACGCCAACACCTGCCAAAGTCGCACATTGGCACTCTTCGAAGGTCTGTCCGTTATATTCTGTGAGCCGGGGGTTGCAAATAGCTGCAGCAGGAGGAAGCTCTTCACCGGGAAGATGGTGGTCGGAAACAACAACGGTCATACCCAGCTCGTTGGCTGCGGCAATTTCAGCGTTGTTGGTAATCCCGCAGTCCACGGTCAAAAGCAGAGTTATGCCCTGTTCATGTAATTTCCTGATTCCATCCACATTGAGGCCGTAGCCTTCTTCCAGACGGTTGGGCAGATAGTGGTCGCATTCGTAACCACGATCGGCAAGAAAAGTCTTAACCACAGCGGTAGAGGTTACGCCATCAACGTCGTAGTCGCCCCAGACGGCCATTTTCTTGCCTGCTGCAAGCCCATCAGCCAGAACCTGAGCCGCCAACTCCAGTCCGGGGATTTCCGTGGGACGGCAGAGGTTGCGCAGACCGGGAGAAAGAAAAAGATCCATATCTTCACGGCTCTGAAAACCACGATTCCAAAGGATTTCCGCAAGCAGTTCGGTAATACCGAGTTCATCAGCAATAGCAGGTATGGAGGAGGGAAGTTCCTCCTCACTTCTAAGCTTCCAGATTTTAGGCAATTGGTGGCTCCGTGGATTTTCAGGCTAGAAATCTATCTCAAGATCTATGATGGGACCGTCTTTCTCTTGTTTCTTCTCAAAGGCTTCAATATCAATATTAAGAGTATCTTCTTCGTCTGAAATATAACCGATGCCTTTAAGATAGGACCAGAACATAAGTCCCTCTTCCAATTCAGGATTCAACTTCAGAGATTTCTTTATGTACTTGATGCAACTATCAAAGCTGCCTTTCTCGTAATAGGCACGGGCAATATTCAAGCAGAGATTCTCGTCATGCTTACTGATCTCTTCAGCCTTGTGATAATACTCAAGAGCCTGCTCGATCATTCCGTTGCGGCGCAGGTTGATACCGAAATCATTGAACAGGTGTTTATGCTGCGGCTCGTAAATGGCTCCGATATCCACCAGTCTGCGGAAGACATCCTCGGCACGGGAGGTTTCCCCGCGCTCGAGGTAGGTCAAACCGAGGCCGAAATTGGCCCGCACATTTTCTTCGTCCACATCAATGGCGTGCCCGAACTCATACTCTGCGCTATAGCTTTCGCCATTAGCGCGATGCCCTTCCCCTCGCTTAATGGAGCCGTTCAGGGCATCCATACTGGGCCGCACAAATTGGGCATAATACTCCGGTTCCGGATTATAATGATCGAGAAACTTATCCCGTTCAACTGTCATCTTCGGCCCGGAAGGGACATTATTGCTGTTCAGTGGCTGCACTTCCAACGCACCGGTACTCTGCTCTTCCACAAACCAGTAAGTCTTTTGTACGGACTGGCGGGTGGTGGTTCCGGTACCGACGGTTGATTCGGTACTGGACGAGAACACTCCGGAAATTCGGCTGGCAGCCATAACAACCTCCCTTAAGAATTCATTTCAGCTACTATCCTGCGTGCAGCTTCAGCCGGACTTTCTGCTCCGGTAATGGGCCTGCCGACAACAAGGAAGTTGGAACCGCGATCCACGGCCTGAGACGGGGTAACAACCCTGCGCTGATCATCAGAAACTGAAGCGGGACGGATGCCCGGAGTCAGGGCCAGAAAATCCTTGCCGCATTTTTCCTTGATGGCTTCCACTTCCAGCCCGGAGCAGACCACACCGTCAAGCCCTGCCTGAGATGAGGCCAGAGCCAGATCGAGAACCGCAGCCCCCAGTCCATCAGGAACCGGGAAGGGAATATCATCTTCGTCCATGCTGGTCAGGATGGTAATAGCCATGAGCAGCGGTCCTGCTTCACCCCCTGCTCCTTCAGCGCGGCCTTCGCGTGCTGCAATGGCCATACGCTCACCGCCCAGTGCGTGCAGACTGAGCATATCGGCTCCGGCACGGGTTGCGGAACGAACTGCACCTTTAACAGTATTGGGAATGTCAAAAAATTTCAGGTCCACAAAAACCTTGAAACCCATTTCTTTAAAACGGGTAATAATCTCAGGTCCTTCAGCGCAGAAAAGTTCAAGACCGACTTTCACCCAAGGGGCTACTCCGCGTACTTTTTCAGCCATTTCAATAGCACTCTGCGCATCTTTAAAATCAAGGGCTACTACTAATTCAGACATATTACTCCCAAGTGCTTAAAATACTTTCAAGAAGTCCCGGATTGCTGCAGGGACGATTTTTTCCGGCAAGATAAATAGCCTTCAGTTCGGAATAAGCTTTGTCCAGATCATCATTAACGATCCAATATTCAAACTTCGGCGCGGAGGCCATTTCTTTCATGGCATTCATCATGCGGCGGTTGATGACATGCACAGTATCGGTGTTGCGCCCTTCAAGACGCTTGCGCAATTCACCGTAGGACGGTGGCATCAGGAAGACAAAAATCCCATCAGGCATTGATTCCATCAGCTGCATGCACCCCTGAAAATCAATGTCGAAAAGGATATCCATGCCCTTGAAGAGCATCTTTTCAACCGGTTCTTTCGGAGTGCCGTAAAAATTGCCATGAACCTCAGCCCATTCCGCAAATTCCCCGGCTTCAAGTTTTTCGTTGAATTGATCAACGCTGAGGAAAAAATAATCCTTACCGTCCTCTTCACCTTCACGAGGGTCACGTGTGGTGCAGGAAATTGAAAAGCCGATCCGAGGAAACTCTTCGCGCAGTTTTTTTACCAGCGTACTTTTTCCAGTACCGGACGGAGCGCAGAGAACCAGCACCTGCCCTTTTTTCTCCGGGATACGTCGATCAGTCATTATCAACCTCCTCGGAAGTATAGCGGTGCCCGATGGTTTCCGCCTGAATTGCCGAAAGGATGACATGATTGGAGTCAGTAACAATAATTGAACGGGTTTTACGGCCCTGAGTTGCGTCTACCAACCGCCCTTCCTGTCTGGCATCCTCACGCAGTCTACGCATGGGGGAAGAGGAAGGGTTGACGATGGTTATCACGCGGCTTGAAACCACGAAGTTACCAAAACCGATATTTAATAATGTCTGCTTCTGCATTTTACCGGATTACTCAATGTTTTGGACCTGTTCACGGCACTTTTCAAGCTCGGCCTTGAACTCGACCACAATCCTGCTTACTTCGAAATCCTGACACTTGTTACCACAGGTGTTGATTTCCCTGAAAGTTTCCTGCAGCAGGAAATCAAGGCGCTTACCGGCGTCCTTGTTGTTGCGCAAAACTTCGAAGATACGCTCAAGGTGGGCATCAAGTCTGGTAATTTCTTCGGAAACATCCAGCTTGTCGGTCAGGATAGCAACTTCCTGCACCATGCGGTCTTCAATGTATTCCGCGCCCAGATTTTCCATGTTTCCTTTCACACGCTCAATCAAAGACTCGCGTTTGGTCTCAAGAATTTCAGGAACCTTAACTTTTACCTTCTCGGTATATTCCTTGAGCAGGGTGAAACGCTCTTCAAGGTCGCGAACAAGGTCTTCGCCTTCGTCTTCTCTGGACTCCTTCCAGTTTGCCAGCGCTTTTTCCAGACCTTCGCTGATGGACTTTGCCATCTGCGGATCTGGTTCACTGGAAGCATCGCGCCAGATACCGGAAATATTGAACAGACGGTTATAGTCCGGAGTAAATTCCACGCCGTCGGCAGCAGCCATTTCTTTAAGCTGATCAACCATGGCTTTGGCCTGCAACTGGTTCAGGCTGATGCCCAGCAGTTCAGTGCTGAAAACTTCAAGGTTCAGAGAGAGGTCCACACGACCGCGGGAACCGTATTTACGGACAATCTTTTCCCAACGGGATTCATAACCGCGCAGGGAGTTGGGCAGACGCCATTTCAGGTCCAGAAAACGGGAGTTAACACTGCGGATTTCCCAAACATGGCTCCATTTGTCTTCTGTGGTCTCAGCGCGACCAAAACCGGTCATACTTACGGGCATTTATTGCTCCTTGGCCTCCGGCGGCTCTCCTAGGTCCAAATTTTTTTCAAAAAATTTCTCTGGACTCTTCAAAAACTTTAATAGGCTTCGCCGGGGTAAATTAAATTATTTTATTTCTACCAGCATGCTGTCTTTGTCAGCACGTACGGGTTTTACTTCTACTAAATCGCGGGGCACTTTATTTTCGAATCCTTCCTCCAGAATACAGGTGGAATAAAATTCACAAATGCCCTTGTTCTTATTTTGAAAAAGGACTTTCAATGAGTCCATTTCTAAAATTTTCAGCAGGAATTCCTGCTTCTTTTCTTCGACCAGCTCACGCAGAATCCGGCCCCTTTCCTTCTTTGTCGGGCCGTCCAACTGCCCCTTCATGGAAGCGGCTGCGGTGCCCGGACGTATAGAGTACGGAAAAACGTGCGCATAAGAAAGAGGAAGTTTACGGCAAAATTCAAGCGTATTATTGAATTCTTCCTCTGTTTCACCGGGAAAACCGGTCAAAATATCCGCTCCAAGCCCAAAAACAGGCCATATGTCCTTAAGCTTGTCCAGAAAGACCAGCACGTCTTCAGGCTTGTAATGGCCTCGGCCCATGCGCTTAAGGACCTGCCGATCACCGCTTTGCAGGGAAAGATGCAGCTGCGGGCAGATCAGCTTAGAATTGGCAAAAATTTCCAACGCCCGTTCTTTAAGCTGCCCCGGTTCAAGGGAACTGATGCGCAACCTCGCACGCCCTCCCCACTCTGAGCCGAACTCATCTTCAATACGCTCCATGAGATCCCAGAAATCAATCTTCTCTTCAAACTCACGGCCGTAATGGCTCAAGTTAATACCGCTTATGATCATCTCGCGGAATCCTGCCTCAAGCAGACGACCGATTTCTTTGAGTACATCATCCGCAGCGCGGCTCACACTCGGCCCTCTGGTAATCGGTACGATGCAGTAGGTACAGCGATGGGAACAGCCGTCCTGAACTTTGACCACCGCCCTTGAGCGTTCGTAGTCATCAATTTCAAAAGGCTGGAAAAATGTTTTGTCGTCAGCAGTTTCAGGCCCATGTTCAAGCTTGAGGAGCTCAAATTTACGTTCCTGCGGGATTACGTCGGCAACTCCGGGAAGTTCTGCCAGTTCCTTGGCAAAAACCTGAGCCGCGCATCCGGCGATAATTATTTTCCCTTCCGGGTTGCGGCGGTTAATACCACGCACAGTCTGGCGCAAATCACGCAGCGCCGCTTGAGTTACAGCGCAGGAGTTAATAATAATCTCGTGGGCCTCGGCATCATTTTCGGCCTGTTCATAGCCCATGCGCAGCCAGCGTTCGCGCACAGATTCGCTTTCGTATTGGTTGATCTTACAACCTAAAGTGGTGATCCAGAATTTTTTCATTACCGTATCCATATTATCCGCCCCTTTTAACATGGAGCCTTAAGATATAAAACTATTACTTTTTATGTTGGGTACTGCGCTTTTTGCGAACATCTTTATCTGGAACTGGCGCGGAGAAATCAGGCTTGGGAGCATTGTAATTAAAGGTATCCAGATAAAAAAGTTCCAGTCCGTAACCGAGTGATTCTTCAATCTCGGCAAGCCGTGCCTTATCTTCATCCGCAACAAAAGTATAAGCTGTGCCCTTGGCATCAGCCCGTCCGGTCCTGCCGGTACGGTGGACAAAAATTTCCACATTGTCCGGCATATCGTAATTTATCACGTGGGAAATATTGGAACAATCAATGCCCCGCGCAGCAAGATCGGTTGCGACAAGCACAGTAAAATCACCGAATTTGAAACCATTAAGAGTGCGGTTACGCTTGCTCTGGGAAAGATCACCATGCAGATCCGCAGCAGCCAGACCGCCCTTGGCCAGACGCTGGGCAAGTCTTCTGGCCCAACGTTTTGTACGGACAAAGACCAATACCCGATTAAACTCAATTTCCTTGAGCAGGACTTTGAGAAAGCTCTGCTTCAAATGCAGGGGAACCGGACAGCTGTATTGGCTGACCCCGTCCGCACTGACTGTAACTGCCACCCGTACAACTTCAGGATCATGCAAAATATTCTTGGAAAGATCGTTGATTTCATCGGGCATGGTAGCGGAGAACATCAGATTCTGCCGCTCGTCAGGCAACTTCGCGAGCACTTTTTCAACTTCATCCATGAACCCCATATCGAGCATACGGTCAGCTTCATCAAGGATCAGGGTATCCACATGGGAAAAGTCGATTTCCTCACGCTCCAACAGATCGAGCAGCCTTCCGGGAGTGGCATTGACCACAGTGACTTTCTTTACTTCCTTGGCCTGCTTGCCGATCCCGGCACCGCCACAAACAGCAGCGCTGCGGATTCCGGTCTGCCGTCCCAATTCTATGAATGTCTCATGAGTCTGCATGGCCAGTTCTCGGGTAGGCGAAAGAACCAGAACCCTCACCGGACCGCGCTTATCAGCTTCTGCAGCCAGCAACCGTTGCAGCACTGGCAATGCAAAAGCAGCTGTCTTGCCCGTTCCGGTCTGGGCCAAGCCCATGACATCGCGCCCCTGAAGCACGGCAGGAATAGCCTTTAACTGTACAGGGGTCGGAACCTCGTATCCGGCACTACGGATGCCCGAAACAAGGCGCATGTCAAATTTAAACTGGTCGAAACTCAAACAGGACTCCATTAAAATTAAAAATAAAAAAAAGCGCGCCCCTTGCGAGGCGCGCGAATCATTATATATTTATGATGTCGTGTAAAGAGCTGAATCTACCACCTGCGCGGCAGCCTGCGCTGTGCCCATTCTGAAAGATAAGGCAACAATTCCTCGCCCAGCTGATGGAGTGGAACAATATTTCCTTCGATTATGATGCCTTGCGGAAACAAGTTCATATCGTGATATTCTCTGGGACCCTGAAAGGCTGTATTTTTAGCCAGCAGGACAGATACATTCATATCCTTACAGAAAGCAATCAATCCTTCAGGGAAGAAAGCGGCATCCTTGATGTTTTTGCCGAGAGTGCGAAACAATGTTCTACAAATCGAGACAAAATGTTCGCGTCGCAAAGGCTGATGCATAGCTGCCACGGTCTCGTTGGAGACAAAAGTTACGACCTTATTGATCAAGGGTTCGTAATTCTTCGCATCACGGGCATCGCCGAGGATAATTTCAGCAATGCCGAGTTCCTTGAAAATCTTGTAGCTCTGCAGACCCACCATTTTATCGTACTCAATACCGTACAGGGTGATGTTCTTGAAGCCGTTGCGGCGGGCATGGATGTGCTGGGCAAGGAGCAGAATTCCGGTTCCGGTTCCGATGTCCAAACCAACATACTCATCCTGTTCAAAGAGCTTGGGAGATATTTTCTGAGTCACGATAGAACGAATAATGTGACTGGTCTTGGTGATATCCGCAAGCATGCGTAAGGAAAAAGACCACTGGCGCAGGTAATTCATAAGCTCAATATCATCATTAGGTTCATTGAGACTGCGGTGGCGACTGAACATTTCACACAGCTTACTGACTTCATCAAGGGGAACAGGTTTATCAAAACCGCCCTTATGCACATAGCAATAGAAAAACTTGAGCACCATTCCCATGATCATGGAATCAGAAATCCGGACAGAAGGATCACTCATGCGGTCCACGTCATCCAGCAGTGGGCTGTCAGTATATAACGATGGATCAATAACCATCTCTTCCGGATCAATTAGCGCATGGTGAATATTACCCATCTCAACTGTGCTTTGTTCCTGCATTTCAACACTCCTTGCGAACATCATATATTAGAATCATGGAGGCATGCTTTACCTACCCAACCGAAGAATGCACAGACCGTTCCCATTTGTTAAGAAAGGTAATTTCTCTATATAAAAAAAGTCTAGAAACTTATGTAAAAACCCTTTTTTTATTAAACTAATTAATTTTAACACTGCATAAAAAAAGGCCGTTTTCAAAGCTGAAAACGGCCTTTGCAGGCAAAAAATACCATTCCATTCAGGCGGCAAAAAATGACACCTGACTATTGCATAACTCAGAATCTGCGAAACGATCCTTCCCCGGAATATTTAGCCCTGATTCTATCCACAACTTCACGGTGGGCTTTAAATGGGTTCAATGGTTCGGCCTTCTCGGCAATGGCAGTAAGATCATGCTGGGAGAATCTCTCAATATGAAGGTTATATCCTTTGATCATGAGATTTTCCAGATTCACACTATCCAGCACGTTGTAGGCCAGAAGTGTTTCAAGGGCGCGCTCATCGCCGTTCATCTCATACTCATTCCAAAGCAGCACAGCGAAATAACCGTCCAGCCCTGCAGCATCACCGCGATCCATACCAAAATAGCGCTCAATACCTTTCAGGCCCCCGGTAATCCCCAGAGAGCGGAAAACAAACCGCAGGTCAATATGGGCGGCTTTAATCTTGATACCGAAATATTTTTCAATGAACGGCACATCGAAACATTTACCGTTAAAGCTGACTATAAGCGGATAACGGGCGATTTCTTCTTCGAAATCATAAAGATTCCTGCCCTGAACATAAGTTTTTATCTCTTTACCGTTCCAAAGTGCGATGGTGGTAATATCGCAACTATGAGCATCAGTACCGGTAGTTTCGATATCAATATACGCCACATTATCTCGGAAATGAGAATACATCCGCCACTGGTCGGAAGCAGGAAGGCGGTCAGCAAACCAGTTAGCATCATACTCTTCAAGCTTCTGCTTCGATTCACCGCAGCCTTTTTCCAATTCATCCATTTTTGCATCGGAAAGGGGTGCGGCAACTCCATCAAGAATGTCGCTCCAGCTATTCGCTCCAGCCTGCCAGATTTTGGCTTCTGTTGTGCTTCCAATTCCCTTGAGATGACAAAAAGTTCTTTCGAGCATTTAAAAACAGCCCTGTTTTTAATGTAGTTAATCTAAGCGGACAAGGTGTCCTTTTATATGGGTTTCCGATAGAATCACCGGAATAATAACCCTACGTCAGGGAGAGGATTAGCCGTAATATCCCTCTTAGTCCAGCAATTACGTAACATTGACATTAAACTGCCACTGATCATACATATATAGATGGTAAAAATATTTACACCATAATAATAGTCGCTATGGAAAATTTGACAATGGAAAAAATTAATTTTCAATACATCATCGATATGATTCAGGCAGAAGTAATAGCTCCTGCCAAAAAAATTCTCACCACTCTGCCACAGGAGTCCCTTTACCTGATTCTTTCGGTAGCTGGTCTGCTTGCACTGCTGGCCGCTATTTTCGCTTTTCTACTGCTACGCCCCAAACCCAAGAGGCAACAGAAGCCCCAAGGCCCCAGAGATTTTGTTCAATTTTTCCAAAACAGTGGAACGATCATGGATATTGCCGCAGCCGCTGAGCATGAAAATGTGCTTGGACGGGGTGTTCTTACTGCGGTGAAGCCCGACCATATGCGTGTCGAAATTATCGAGGAAAACGGAATTTCGCGCCTCAGCCCTACAGCAGAACTGATACTTATGTTTCCTCCGGAACAAAGCGCAGCCGGAAAGGTAAACTCCTTCAGGTCAACCATAGACTCCATTGAATGCGAGACCGGCAACTGCGGCAGAATGGTCCTGAGCCCTCCAGTTAAATTTTCACTAATCAAAAGACGCCGCCACAAACGCAAACGCGTCATCGACCAGCAGTTCATCAGGGTTAAGCTCTGGCTAGGCAAACCGAACAATGATGACACCACATTTACGGACCGGATTCCGGACCTAGCAGTCAATTCATATGACCCCCGCTCCACCGGACACGAAGACAATCAGGTAATCAACATTTCAAATGGAGGTATCGGGGTCGGTGCGTCTCCCGGTCTTGTGGAATCTAAATTCAACATTGATGATGACGTGCTGATCAGTATCTTTATGTTCAATTTCCGGCAGAAAGTTTTCAAGCCGTACTGGTATGCGGGAAAAATTAGATCCATGGAAAACATGGACGGTCAAACCTGCCGGGTAGGTGTTGAATTCACCTGCACCGGAAAGATGCGCGATGAAAATGAACAGAATATTGACTGGGCCAAGATGGCGCTGAAATAATGAAGAATAAAACCTCGCCCAAAAAAACAGGAGTTTGGTTTATAGACCAAGCTCCTGTTTTTTTGGCTGCCTTACAGCTGTAATTCCCACAATTCCTCAGTAAGATGCTGTCCCCATATTTCATGAGTTTTAGTCTTACTGACTTCAAAACCGAACTGACCATATAGTTTCCGGGCAACTTGAAGATTTTCGACAGTCCATAAGATTATTTTTTTATAATTCCTGCTCCTGCAAAACTCCACAGCCTCACTAAGCAATTTCTTACCTATACCATTCCCCCTGAGGTGCGGGTCGACTAAAAACCAGCGCAATTGGGCAACCTCATCATCAACCATAACAATCGCGATAAACGCAACCGGAGTTGTCCCTTCTTCCACAACCCACAAATACTCTTTTCCCGAATTATAATTCAGGACGAATTCAGACAGGGCAGAAGCGACATAGGCGTCAAAAGTCACATCAAAACCATATCGTTCCGAATAGAATGCGGCATGCTTATATGCGATAATCCCGATATCTCCAGATTTATGAGGGCGAATGACCAGAGTTTCCCGTGAAGACTTACCGGAATTAAAAATTCTCTCAATATCCCCCATCGCCGCAACAAGCTGTTTCTGCTGTTCAGAATCAGCATGGCTCAATGATTCCTTGATCTGAGAATTTGACAAATCCTGCAATCTTGCAAGCTCAACCTCTCCAGCAGATGTAAGAGAAACATATTGTCTGCGCGAATCATCGGAAGATTTCTTTTTGACGATCAATCCCTTTTTCTCAAATCTGCTCAGCAGCCTGCTTAGATATGCAGGGTCAAGCATAAGCTCATTTGATAAATCCTTTGCTACAGCCATTTCAACCTGCCCCAGCTCAAACAAAACGCGCCCCTCTGCCAGAGAATACTCGGACTTGAGCAACTTACTGTGCAGCAAACCTAAAACCTGAGTATAAAATCTATTAAAACTCCGAACTCTTTCAACATAATCCTGCTTGACTGTCATATTGATCACCTGCTTATTTAGTAAATTCAGCTATGACCCTGCATATTTTATTTGACTCAGTCAACTAATTTAGTTGACTGAGTCAAATAAAATAAAAACAACTCCCCAATAACCCAAAAATCCCCCGCCGACTCAGTCAGCGGGGGATAATTGTACCGTGGTTACGCAGAAGGACAGTATTATGTATCGTCCTGCAATCTATCCAACCTTGTTAATATAGCGATTGGCAATCAAGGGGGTGCCGCGTGCGACACTGCCGTACCCCTTGAAGCGGGTACTTTCCTTCTTAACCCGCCCTATGTCCTGCCGCAACGATGCATGGAGTTTCTTGGCCTCCGCAGTAAGCTGCCCCTGCAGGTTCTTGAGCTTGTTAAGCTTTTCCAGAATTTCATCCAGACTCACGCTCTCTTTCGTTTCCAGAGCCTTATCGGTGAGAACACCTCTCCTTTCTGCGGCATCAAAGGCATCGTCCACCTCGCCCGCCACAAGAAATCTCAACTCTTCATATCCGATTTCAAGAGCCTGATCCAGAAGTTCCAAGGTTTGGGCCATAGCAGTTACCTCTTGGCTACCTCCCGGAGATCCTCACGAATGATGGAGATAACAGTCTTCCATTTCTCAACAGAAGGCAGGAATTCATATTCAAGCAAATCAGCCAGTAAAATCCAGTCCTCGTTTTCAAGGACTTCGGTCATTTCAGTGAAAAGACCGGAAAAATCTTCCACGACCTTTTCGAAATCATCACTCTGTTTAATAGAAAAATGATCGCGCAGGTTACCGACCATGCCAAGGAAATCCCTGACAACATCAAGAAGATCCTGATAGAGTTCAAGGGCTTCAGCATCGTCTGCCTGTCTGAAAAGTTCAGCAACCTGCTTGCCGCCGCCGGCCATGATGTTCACAACCTTATAAAGTTCAAGAGTAATGGCAGTAGCCATTTCAACAGCGGATGCGCTGATGATTTCAAGGCTGTCGATTTCGGATGTTTCAATATCTTCCGACTGGTTGGGGTAAATTTCACTGAAAGGTTCATTGTTAACCTTAACGTCGGTTACAATGCGGTCATCAAGGTGGCCGTCTTCCATCACCTTGTCAAAAACCTGCTCAAGATTTTCAAAGCTTCTGATATCGAGATCAGTTTTGGTTCCATCAATAACGATCATAATGACTCTCCTCCTAAATTAGGTACGTAATTTTTTCCGGTTGGTCCGGTACACCCCATTTAATACAAGAGTCATGCCAATATTATTCAATAGAAGCAGACATAGCTCCTACCAATGCCATATACCGATTCAACTGATCCATAACCCCTTCCATACTTTCATGGGTTCTGGATTCGATCATCCACATGGAGGAAAGCACTGAAAGCTCAGGACACGATGACAATATATCCTGTATTTTTTGCAGGTTAGCTAAAAACTTCATTTTCATGGCTTCAATAGGATCGACCTGAAGGATCACTACCTGTTTGCTCAGTAAAAAGAGAACATCCCGACAGCTGTTAAGCGCACTGAGCAGTCTGGTCCGCAAATCAGGAGAGAACTCCATTTTGGGAAGTTCTGCTGCAACAAGTTCGTCACCGTCAAGAAAACGACGGTAAAGTTCACGCTGCAAAATAATCCACTTATGCCGATCACTTTGTGTATGACCGGAAAGAGAAGTCAGGGAAATCATCCCCCTTTCATCATGCCCGGTAAGGTAGGCACGCACTCCCCTGTTTTCAATGCGGGGCCACTCTCCACTATCAATAAAAGAAGATACAGCATCAAAAACGACATCAGGTTCAACTTCCCGGCGGCAGATATTTTCATAAGCGCACTTCTTACCAAATGGACAGGGATGGCAATCAAGATCAGGCTCAAAACAGCACAGGTTTGCAGCAGCAGGACCAGTGTCCCACGGCTGTGCAGTTGCGAGAAAAATAGCCGCCAGCGGAGTACCGGACCCGGCAGCGAGGTGCATTGTTCCGGTATCGTTGGTCACCAGCAGGTCTAATCGGCGCAGGACTGCCGCAAGCTCCGGCAGGGATGTCCCTCCCATAAGATTTACGGACGGAAATTCAGCTCCCTGCAGAATACGCTCACCCAACATCTTCTCGCCTTCAGTACCAAGCAGAACCGGGACCAATCGCTTTTCCTTCCACAGCCTGCGGCCAAGCTTCCTGAAATGCTCAACCGGCCACCGCCTGCGGTCCTCACTGGCTCCGGGTTGAAAGCCAACAAAACCCTTTGCTCCGGGAGCAGGATTCTCCAGCATTTTCAGGGCCGCAACCTTCATTTCCGGTGCAGGGTCAGCCAGTTCAAAAGGTGCGGGCCGATTAATTCCGGCGACTTTGCAGAAGAGATCAACCACATTAAAAGGACTGGAGCCGCGGTTGGCGGACGCCATTTGCAGAAATTCGGCCCAGCTGGAAGTGTCGGCATTGAATCCGAAATCGTCCATGGCAAAACCGCGAACTTCACGCCCCCTACCCAGCCTGAGGGTAATCAACCGCGCTGAAACGGATGGGGTCAGGTTTATTACCAGTGCCGGATCAAACGATTCTTCAATTTCGGTGCAATATGATTCAAATACATTAATTGCCTCGCGCCAGTCCCGGTCAAGAGAAGCCAAAAGAGAGGCTCCGGGCAGTGAAAAAGTCCGAGCCACATTGCGCAGGAGCTGGGTAGCCCCGGCAAAATTTTTCAAACACATAACCCCGACTTCGTAGCCCTGATCAGCAAGGGCAGTGATTACCGGCTGGGTCTGTAAAAGATCTCCGAATCGGGTAAGATTTATGACTAGCGCTTTCATGAAAGATGCCTCCGGCAGCCCTTCGTAAGGTTTATTTGTTATCTTTTTAAGGGTATACCTTAACTACGCAGACAACGCTACTCACAGCAAACGGTATCTTCTGCGGGTAAACGGCACAAACTTTCCGCCAAACGGTTTTTACTCCCGCTAAGTGATTTTCTGCCGCCGTTTATCGAAAAGCATGTGCAGGCAAACGGAAAAATGTATATAACTCTAGACATCCGGTAATAATTTTCTGCTGACACATGCACTTTAAAAAAGACCTCAGGAGGCCACCTCATGACTGAAGAACACAAAATTGAAAGTCTCTCCAAAGAGAACAGACTCTTTAATCCTCCTGCCGATTTTCCCGGCGCATGCGTGAAAAGCCTTGAAGAATACAAAGCCATCTATGACCGTTCCATCAACGACATGGAAGGATTCTGGGCCGAACGCGCTGACGAACTGCTCACATGGGACAAGAAGTGGGATAACGTTCTTGATTATGATTTCGACAAACCGGAAATCAAATGGTTTGAAGGCGGCAAGCTCAATGCGTCCGCCAACTGCCTTGACCGCCACATTGAAAACGGCCGTCGCAACAAGGCCGCACTCATCTGGCAGGGCGAGGAAGACCATGAAGTAAAAGTCTATACTTACGACATGCTCCACCGCGAAGTATGCCGCTTTGCCAACGTGCTCAAAAAACTGGGCGTGCAGAAAGGAGACCGAGTATCCATTTACCTGCCCATGATCCCGGAACTGGCTATCGCAATGCTGGCTTGTACCCGAATCGGCGCACCCCATTCCATCATTTTCGCAGGCTTCAGCTCCAACAGTCTGCGTGACCGCATCAACGACTGCGGCGCAAAAGTACACATCACCGGTGACGGCGTTCTGCGCGGCGGTAGAAAAATCCCGCTCAAGCCCAACTCCGATGAAGCACTCAAGGAGTGCCCCTCTGTTGAGCAGTGCATTGTCGTTCCTAGAGCCAACAATGAAATTGAAATAGTTGAAGGCCGTGACCTCCTCTGGGCCGAACTCATGGAAGACCCGGAAATCACCGACAACTGCCCCTACGAACTGATGGATTCCGAAGATCCGCTCTTCATCCTCTACACCTCAGGCAGTACCGGTAAACCCAAGGGAGTTTTCCACACCACCGGCGGCTATATGACTTACGCAGCCCATACCTGCCAATGGGTCTTTGATCTTAAAGATGATGATGTTCACTGGTGCACCGCCGATATCGGCTGGGTAACCGGACATTCATACATTGTATACGGACCGCTGGCCCTCGGTGCTACCAGCATCATGTTTGAATCCGTGCCGACCTACCCGGACCCGGCAAGATTCTGGCAGGTCTGCGAAAAATTCAGGGTAAATATTTTCTACACCGCTCCTACCGCAATCCGTGCACTCATGCGCGAAGGCGACCAGTGGACCAAGAAATACGATCTCTCCAGCCTGCGCATTCTCGGCACGGTTGGTGAGCCCATCAACCCCGAAGCATGGATGTGGTACCACGAAAATATCGGTGACGAAAAACTGCCCATCGTTGATACCTGGTGGCAAACAGAAACAGGCGGACATATTCTTTCTCCCCTGCCGTATGCCACCCCGCTTAAACCAGGTTCAGCAACCCTCCCGCTGCCAGGTATTGATGCGGCAATTGTGGACCGCCACGGCGAAGAAGTCGGTCCCAACGAAGGCGGCTTCCTCGTTATCCGTAAACCGTGGCCCGGTATGCTGCGCGGAGTCTGGGGCAACAAACAACGCTTCAAAGAGCAATACTTTCAGGGCTTCCCCGGCGTATACGAATCCGGCGACGGAGCACGCAGGGATGAAGACGGATACTTCTGGATCATGGGCCGTGTAGATGACGTTATCAACGTTTCCGGCCACAGGCTGGGTACTGCAGAAATCGAATCCGCACTGGTTTCCCACCCGGCAGTTTCAGAAGCAGCTGTTGTAGGTATGCCTCATGAGGTTAAAGGCCAGTCCATCTACGCCTATGTAACCCTCAAGGCTGAATACGATGAGGACGATGATCTGATCAAAGACCTGCGTATGCACGTCCGCAAAGAAATCGGCCCTCTGGCAGCACCGGAAGTAATCCAGTTTGCTCCCTCCCTGCCCAAGACCCGCAGCGGTAAGATCATGCGCCGAATCCTGCGCAAGATCGTTGAAGGCGACACTTCGAACCTCGGCGACACTTCGACACTGGCTGATCCTTCAGTAGTGACCGATCTCATCGAAGGTTATGAAGAAATAATGAATCCATAAGTATGGCAAAAGGTGCCCGGAAGTTGCCCGGTTCTATTCAGGACCGGGCAATAGTTCAGCAGCTCTAACCATACGAAATAGGCTGTCGATAACAGCCTGACCGGATGAGACCGGGATATACGAAAAATGCTTCTATCTATTGTGGAAGGTGGCTATGGAAGCATCGCATATTCCGGTCTATTTTTTTGCCCCCGCTCTTGCAAATACAATCCATGCTGTTACCATGAGAAATAATTATCTCAGTACACTTAGTGCAGGAGTATGCAATGCGGCGAGAAATCGAACAGATATTTTATGGTGAACCGGTTCACGAAGGTGCCGGAGTAAAACTGCATCGGGCCTTCGGATATTTTGAAGCCTCCCTTTTCGACCCTTTCCTTATGCTTGATGACTTTCGGTCCGACAATCCTGGAGATTATTTAAAAGGCTTCCCGTGGCATCCGCACCGGGGTATTGAAACCATCACCTACCTCTTGAAAGGGGATGTTGAACACGGGGACAGTCTCGGCAATACGGCAGTTACCGGGGCCGGAAGCGTTCAGTGGATGACTGCGGGCAGCGGAATCATCCATCAGGAAATGCCCAAGGGCGATAAAAACGGTTCAATGCACGGATTTCAACTCTGGGCCAATTTAAGCTCCGAAAACAAAATGACCGATCCTGAATACCGGGAAATCCCATCCCAAGACATCCCGGTCATTAATCGTGAAGACGGCACAAGCATCAAAATTATTGCCGGAAAGGTAGACGGGGCAAAAGGTCCGGCCAAAGGCATCGGCATTGACCCGGAATATCTGGATGTAACAGTTCCCGCAGGACTTGAATTTATCCACCCCACCAAGCGGGAATACACCGCCTTTGTTTATATCACCGCAGGCAATGGAACTGTTAACGGACAGAAAGTTGAAAACAGGTCACTTGTGCTTTTCGATGAAGGCGACGAACTGGCAGTCAAGGCAGGCAACAGCACGATCAGTTTCCTCTTGCTGACCGGAAAACCGATTAATGAAATGATTTACTGGCGCGGTCCTATTGTCATGCATACTGCGGAAGAGTTGGACAAAGCTTTTCAGGAATATAAGAACGGAACTTTTATTAAACACCCTAAACCACAAGGATTATAAAATGGAATTCCCACAAATTCTGGAAAAACGGAGAGCGGTAAACTACTTCGACCCGACACGTGATGTTGATCAAAAACTGTTGGAGAAAATCATTGAGCAGGCAGGCAACGCACCATCAAGCTACAATTTGCAGCCTTGGAAACTGAAAGTTATACGTGACATGGATCGGAAAAAGGCTCTTCGTGCACTAGCCTTTGATCAGCCCAAAGTAACCGAAGCTCCGGTAATCCTCATAGTACTTGCTGACCGCGATGGGTGGAAGCTGGAAAACCCCACTGTTGAAAATGTTTTCAACAATTTCGTCGCATCAGGAAAAATGCAGACAGAACAAAAAGGATGGTTCGCCGGAGTAACTCAAGGCTTATACGGTCGTGATGAAATGGCAGCACAAGCCTTTGCCAACAAAAACACCGGGCTGTTTGCAATGTCGCTGATGTACGCAGCCACTGCCAACGGTCTGGAATCCCATCCCATGGACGGCTTCGACCTTCAAGGGGTGCGCAAGGAGTTCAACATACCTGAGAATTATTGGATTCCCATGCTTATAGCTATCGGCTACCTGAACCCCGGAACAGAAATTCATCCCAAGGGCTGGCGGCAATCATTTGCGGATATAGTTATCGATTAACATAATACTCCCGAAAAACACCCATAAACGGAGTAAATCAAGGGGCAAACGGCAAAAAGACAAAGCAACACAAGAAAAACACAATTCAAACTCCCGTTCACCGAAAATAGAATGCACCAATAAACCAGTCATGCTTTTATGACTACACGGATAAGGAGAACAGCAGAAATACCCGGATTGGAAAAAACACATAACACTACTATATCGGGGGACGAAATGAGTGACACAAAAGTGATGAACAGATGGTTTGCCGTAGTTGGTGCAGTGCTGATGCAATTGGCACTCGGTGCAATCTACGCATGGTCGGTATTCACCCCATCACTGGTTGCGGCTGGATGGAACAAATTCCAGACTCAGGCTGTATTTTCCATCGCGCTGGTCAGTTTTGCCATCTCCATGGTATGGGCAGGTAAAAAACTCGCTCAGTGGGGGCCCATGAAACTCTCTTTCCTCAGTGCGCTCGTACTGGGAGCTGGTTACGCTCTTGCAGGTCTCATCGGCGGCACAAGCTTTACCGCTATCTGTCTCTTCATCGGTCTCATCGGCGGCGCAGGAATCGGCCTTGGTTACGTGGTTCCCATTGCCGTCGGCATGCGCTGGTTCCCTGATAAGAAAGGATTTATCACCGGTCTGGCTGTAGCCGGATTCGGCTTCGGTGCCATGGCATGGGTTAAACTGGCCGGGGCATGGGGCAACCTGATCGCCTCAATCGGCCTTTCCTCCACCTTCTCAGTATATGGAGTTCTCTTTTGCCTGATGATCGCAGCAGGCGGGATCTTTATGCGCTTTCCCCCGGAAGGCTGGGCACCTGAGGGCTACCACCCTGAAACTAACGCTGCAGCCGCAAACGATGCTGAAGAAGAAAATTTCAGCACCACTGAAATGCTCCGCACTCCGCAATTCTACCTCATTTTCGTCACTTTCACCTTCAGTGCGGCAGCAGGTCTCATGTCAATCGGACTTATGAAACTCTACCCCATGGAAGCTTTGCAGGCATCCGGACACAGCATGGCTGAAGCAAGTGCCATTGCCGGTACAGCCATGGCTGTCTTCTTCAGCCTCGCAAACGGACTGGGACGCATCATCTGGGGTAGCCTGAGTGATAAACTGGGCCGCAAACGCTCCATCCTGCTCATGACCGCCATTCAAGGCGCGACCCTGCTGACCTTCACTACCATGGCCGGAAACGCATTCCTGCTCTACGTAGGTGCAACTATCATCGGCTTTAACTTCGGCGGAAACTTTGCCCTGTTCCCCACCATCACTGCCGATACATTCGGCACCAAAAGCGTGGGACAGAACTATCCGTATATCTTCCTTGCATACGGCGCAGGCGGAATCGGCGGCCCCCTGCTTGGCGGAGTTCTCGGCGATATGGGCAACTTCCCGATGGCCTTCACCATCTGCGGAGTCTGCTGCTTCATCGGTGCTGCAGCCATCGCAATGATCAAGAAACCGAACAGAAGCTTCGACGCCAATCCCGAAACAACATAAAGACATTTCATCAGGGCATTGAGTTCAGCTCATCTCTGAAGAAACTCCTTACGGAAGTACAACTCATTTAACTTCCGTACCCCCTAAAAACTCCCCGCGTTGTGTGGGGAGTTTTTTACTTTGGGGTCCATCTGCTATTGAAATTAAACAGTGAACTGCATACCATCACTATTCGAACATAGGAGTTACAAATGCCAAACCGCTGCCCATGGGCACAACACGAACTCGAAATAACTTACCACGATACCGAGTGGGGAGTTCCCCTGCATGACGACCGGCACCATTTTGAATTCATTATTCTTGAAGGAGCGCAGGCCGGACTTTCATGGCTGACCGTCTTGAAAAAACGCGAGAACTACCGCCAAGCATTCTCCGGTTTCAATCCTGAAATCGTTGCCCGCTTTGATGAAAATGACATTGAACGGTTACGGCAGAATGAAGGAATCATCCGCAACAAGCTCAAGATTAATTCCGCTGTGCGTAATGCCCTGGCATTTCTAGATATTCAAAAAGAATTCGGAAGCTTTGATGCTTACATATGGCAGTTCACGGGCGGAAAGACGATCCAGAACAAATGGCAATCACTGGAAGAAGTTCCTGCCAAAACCCCGGAAGCTGAAGCCATGAGCGAGGATTTAAAGAAAAGGGGATTCAATTTCGTAGGCCCGACAATCTGCTACGCATACATGCAGGCCACCGGAATGGTTAACGATCACCTTGTAAGCTGCTTCCGCCATAAAGAATTGCTTACTGCCGAATAAGACTCATTGAAATATCCCCTTCAATTTATGCTTCATATACGCCCTAATCCTTGACACACCGGACTTCAGGCACTAATTCTTACAAGTTGCCCGAAAGCGCAACCGCAAACCGGAACCGGATTTAATAAAACCCGTCCGGTCTTTTTTTTCTAATGAAATTTTAACAGGCCTAACGCGCCGAATTTCGCGCAGCCTGACAAGGAGAATTCTAATGGCGTACGATGTAAAGCTTTTCAAACTCATCAACGGCGACATGGTTATCGGTAAGTGGGACGAAGCAAATGACAAAATCAACGACCCCGCAGTACTCCAGACCGTACCCTCCCAGCAGGGCGTGCAGATGATGATCCTGCCTTTCGGCTATCCTTTCGATAACGAAATCGAAGGCGAAATCGAAGGCCGCCACATTCTCTACACCTACAAGAACTGTCCCGAAGATATTTCCACCAAATACCTTGAAGCTTCCAGCAACCTGACCCTCTCCACCAGCGGGCTCGGCGGCATGGCCTCAGGCATGGGCGGCGGTAACATCTCCGACATTTCCGAACTGCTGAAAAAATAATTTTTTAAAAGCCTCCGGCACCCACGCCGGGGGCAAAATAATTCCATAAATTGCGCAGAGCGCATCAAATTAAATCCAAGGGTTGAACTTTTGAAAAAGCTGCTCCCCCTTCTACCCCGCCCTACCCGTTATCTGGGTTCGGAATGGGGCTCCGTCCACAAGGACCCCGCTAAGGTCAAGGCTCATATCGCCATTGGTTTCCCGGATCTTTACGAGATCGGCATGTCCTATCTCGGACAGAAAATCCTTTATGAAATCGTTAATAAGCATGATGATTTTTACGCCGAGAGGGTCTACACCCCCTGCGAAGAAACTGCAGAAATCATGCGCGAACACGGCGAGCTGCTGGCCACCCTTGAAAGCGATACTCCACTGAAAGACGTGGACGCACTGGGAATCAGCCTGACCCATGAGCTGTGCTACACTAACGTGCTCTTCATGCTCGACCTTGCCGGTATCCCGCTCAAGTCCGCTGACCGTGACGATTCCTGTCCGCTGGTCATCGGCGGAGGCGGAGCATGCTTCAATGCTGAACCTGTTGCCGATTTTTTTGATGTAATCATGCTCGGCGACGGCGAAGAATCCATCATCAAGGTCATGGAAGTTATTGCCGAATGCAAAGAGCAGGGACTGGGTCGTAAGGCTCGCCTTGAGAAACTTGCTGAACTTCCCGGCATCTACATTCCTGAGTTTTTCGATCCCGAAAATCCCGGAGATTTCTTTGTGGAAAAAGCTGTGGTGGAAGATTTCGAGCCCATCCCATTTCCCAAGGAACAGATTCTGCCCTACGGTCAGGTCATTCATGACCGTCTGACCATGGAAATCGCCCGTGGCTGCACCCGTGGCTGCCGTTTCTGTCAGGCAGGCATCATCTACCGCCCTGTCCGCGAACGCACCCCGGAGACACTGACCAAAACCCTCATGGAAGGTCTGGAAGAAACCGGATACGAGGAGACTTCCTTCCTCTCCCTGAGCACCGGGGACTACTCCGCTCTGGATACACTTTTTGCCCAGTGTTTCGATAACTGCGCAGCTGAACAGATTTCCATTTCACTGCCTTCCTTGCGCGTAGGTTCCCTTTCCGAACCGATCATGGAACGTATCGCCACCATCCGCCGCACCGGAGCCACCCTTGCTCCTGAAGCCGGAAGCCAACGCATGCGTGACGTGATCAACAAGGGCATTACCGAAGAAGCCCTGCTGGAGCATGCGCTCATGCTCTATGAAAACGGCTGGCAAAATATCAAGCTCTATTTCATGATCGGTCTGCCCACTGAGACTTTCGAAGACCTCGACGCCATTGTCGATCTCTGTGTTAAAGTTCGCGACGTGGCAGGCAAGCACATCAAGAAGCTGAACATCACTGCTGCAGTTTCACCTTTCGTACCCAAGCCGCACACCCCCTTCCAGTGGGAACGCCAGATTTCCCTTGAAGAAATCGGTGAACGTTTGGATTACATGCGCGAAAAATTCAATAACCAGAAGCGCATCAAGATGAAATCGCACATTCCTCGCATGACCTTCCTTGAAGGTATTTTCTCACGCGGTGACCGCAGGCTCGGCCCGGTAATTGAGAAGGCTTATAAAAAAGGCGCCCTTTATTCCAGCTGGAAGGATCACCTCAAGCTTGAGCCTTACCTTGAAGCCATGGAAGAGGAAGGCCTTACCCCCGAAGAATTCACCGGAGCACGGGACCATGACGCCCGCCTGCCTTGGGATCATCTTTCATCCGGGGTCAGCAAGAAATTCCTGCTTACCGAACTTAAACGCGGTATATCCGAAAAAATCACCGGAGACTGCCGCTACGAAGAATGCCGCAACTGCGGAGTCTGCAACTTTGACGGTCGCAAATCACTGCTTGAAAAACAGGCAGAAACCATGGACCTGCGTCCGAAAATGGTTTTTGAAACCCGCGACCAGGCCGGCAATGTCCCCGATTTCGTACAGGCAGAAAAACCTGACCTCGGTATCAAGGGCAGCCATTTCCGTCTCTGGTATACCAAGACCGGAACCTCGGCCTACCTGTCGCAGCTGGACCTTCAGCCTGTAATTGAGCGGGCCATGCGCCGCGCAGAACTGCCGCTGACCTTCTCACAGGGATTCCACCCCATGCCGCGAATGTCCTTTGGGCGCGCATTACCAGTAGGTGTGGAAAGCCTGAAAGAATGGATGAACATCATGCTGCGGACAGATGTCAGCGCTCAGGATCTGGTGGACCGCCTCAACAAGCAGATGCCCATGGGAATGAAGATTGTCGGAGCTGACCCGCTGGATTTGTCCAAAAAACAGAAGCATCCCGAGATAGAAGACTTCACCCTGATCTTCACCTGCTCCCCTGAAGAGGCCAAGGAGAAAATCGAGAAGCTGCGTGAGTACGCCCAGTCGGATGAATACTTTGTATCTCACACCACCAAGAAAAAGGTGAAGGAGAAAAACATCCGTCCCATGCTGGTTAAATTTGATGAAATGAATGAACGGACCATAAAACTGACCTTCGACTGGACGTCTATGTACATGAGTCCGGTGAAGATGATCGCCGCCATCTGTCCAGGCACAACGCTGCTGGACTTTGACCTGACCAAAACGGATCAGCGATTCGAATAAAATTGAAATCCCCGCAACCATGAGGCTGCGGGGATTTTTTTATCAAACACTCTCCCACAAGCTAACTTTGCAATTATGGTCATTACTCTGACCTAGTAATTTTTTTCTTTAATTTTTCCAAAATTCCTTCCCACAAAAACCTACATTTTTGTATTTTGCGTCTTTAATTAAATTAAAACACCATTATTTTGTCTTTTTTAATAAAATATTGCGCTATTTTTAGCGCTAAATTCCATATTTCAAATTTTTGCAGCTCACAATCCGCATCAAACCAAAACATTTGACATATATGTTACCTTTTTGTAGTTAGCCACAAAACTGAAGCTTCACACTAATACATTTTTGTCAAAAAAATCCAGACACAACAAAATCACCCCACATAATACACAAAAAAGGAGCTGTAATAATGATAAACACTGGTGATACAGTATTTATTCTCGTTTCAGCAGCATTAGTCCTGCTGATGACTCCCGGACTTGCACTCTTTTACGCTGGAATGGTCCGCAGTAAAAACGTTCTGGGAACTATCATGCAAAGCTTTATCATGATCTCAGTTATCAGCGTTGAATGGATTTATCTCGGATACACCATGTCTTTCGGACCGGACATCGGCGGTATCATCGGCAACCTGTCCTACTTTGCCCTGAACGGCGTAACCGCCGCCCCCAGTGAGACATACGCCACCACTATTCCGCAGATTGTGTTTATGATCTACCAGTGCATGTTTGCAGTGATCACTCCCGCACTTATCACCGGTGCATTTGCCGAGCGAGTCCGTTTCGCTCCGTTCATTGTATTCAGTCTGCTCTGGTCCATCTTGGTATACAACCCGGTCTGCCACTGGATATGGGGCGGAGGCTTTCTTGCAGACATGGGTGTACTCGACTTTGCCGGAGGGCTGGTTGTCCACTTAACCTGCGGTGTAGCAGCTCTTGTGGCCTGTATCTTTATCGGGCCGCGAAACGGATACGGCAAACGCATGTTTATCCCCCACAACCTCCCCATGACCCTGTTGGGAACAGGACTACTCTGGTTCGGCTGGTTCGGCTTCAACGGAGGAAGCGCCCTTGCAGCTGACGGCATAGCAGGGGGAGCATTCGTGGCAACCCACATCGCAGGTATGGTTGGAATGGCTGCATGGTGCGGGATAGAATGGATTCACAGCGGCAAACCAACCTCGCTTGGAGCAGCTTCCGGAGCAATCGCTGGACTTGCCACAATCACTCCGGCAGCAGGATTTGTCAGCCCCAACTCAGCTGTAATTATCGGCCTCCTTGGAGGACTTATCTGTTACGGAGCAGTCATGGCAAAATCACGTTTTGGATATGACGACAGCCTTGATGTCGTAGGAATCCACGGCGTAGGCGGACTGGCCGGAACAATCTGTCTTGGTATTTTCGCCTCCACGGCCATCAACCCGGGGGGCGCAGACGGACTTATCCACGGCAACATCAACTTGCTGATCGCCCAGTTCAAAGGTATCTTTATTGTCGGTGGCTATACCCTTGTTATCAGCTACATACTGCTCAAAGTCATCAACGCTGTTTCGCCGCTGCGTTTGGACCAGAAAGCTGAAGAAGAAGGCATGGACACCAGCGAACATAGCGAAAGCGCATACCAGAACTAATCTTCATTCTTAAGACGGAGCAACCAATGAAAAAAGTTGAAATAATCATAAGGCCCTTTAAACTTGAAGAAATAAAGGAATGCCTGAGCGAAATAGGCATCAAAGGAATGACTGTGTCCGACGTGAAAGGCTTCGGACGTCAGGGCGGACACAAAGAAGTATACCGCGGAGCTGAATATCAGGTCGATTTTTTACCTAAGATCAAAATCGAAATTGTAATTGATGAAGATATCGTAAGCGAAGTTCTGGAGGCTGTGACTGAAACAGCACGCACAGGTCAGGTCGGTGACGGTAAAATCTTCATCTCACCGGTAGAAGAAGTAATCCGTATCAGAACCGGAGAATCCGGACCGGACGCTCTGTAATCCCCCTTACAAATCTCGACAGAAAGAACAACTACCCGATGCCTGGCAAAGCACCGGGGAGTTGTTCTTTCTTCTAGGATTCTGCAACCCTGACCTGATTTCGCCCGGATTGTTTTGCCTTATACATAGCCTTATCCGCCATCCTGACGGTTTCTTCACTTGGCTTACTTCCATCACTTGCTGCACATCCTATACTGACAGTCAATGAATGATGTGCGCCGGAGGAAGGCAAAAAGACCGCATTTGATTCAACTGATTGCCGGATCCGCTCAGCAAGAGTAACAGCATGCTCAAGTTTGGTATTATAAAGCAATATCAAAAATTCTTCGCCGCCGTATCTCCCAAACAGATCATCAGTCCGCAACACCTTTTTCGTTTCTTCAACAAAAGATTTGAGTATTAAATCACCTGCATCGTGACCGTGTGTATCATTAACTGACTTAAAATTATCAAGATCCAAAAGCAAAGCAGCGAAAGCACTCTTGTCTCCATTCAACCTATGAAGAGCCTCATCCAATGCCCGTCTGTTATATGCTCCGGTAAGGGCATCCCTTGTTACGAATTCGATCATTTTACTTCTATTTCTTGCAAGCCATATACTCCCCACGACCCCGGAAATCATTCCCAATAAAATTGCTGCCAATGTAGCAATAATTGTTTTGGTTTTAAGCTCGTGTATGGATTTGTATGCCCCGCTTACTGATTCCTCTCTATACTCAGCAAAACTATCTAAATCCGATGAAATATTTTCTACACACTGGTCAAACGCCTCCATCAATTCTGCCGAGTGCCTGGAAATAAGCCCAACTACTTTTACCTGAAAAATCTGGTCACCCAAAAGCATACAATTGACCCATTCCTGTTTCAGGATAAGCAACCTGCTTTTTTCATCAGCATAAGCAGGATTTTCAATTAATACTTTGAAATAATGATTTACTTCATCTTTCGACTGCTCCCAAATCTTCTTTTCATCCATATTTCCATGAAGTAAATAATCATTAGGGGCCATCATGGAAACCATCAAACCCTTCTGCAAAACTCTCACTGGGCGTATTTCTTCATATATAGTATCTGCGATGAATTCCATCTTTTCAAAGATAGGATGAAAAAATGTAAATACTGTAATCAAGACCAATGATAAAATTGGCAAAAGAGTCAAAGATACAACCATTAAATATCTTGACTGTCGCCCGGCATTAAAATCATTCATACGCACCCGACTTTTTTGCTTTGCATCAAATTCATCTGTCTTCCGCACTTATAATTACTTGCCCCAACCTACTTCTCAGTTCTTTTACATTACCATTTATCCGGGCAAAATGTCATAAGTATTTTCAACCAGAACGTCAGGGAATACTCGCCTGACAAAACGCAAAAAAAGGGAGTGGTAAAAAACCACTCCCTGAAATCTAAAACTCCCGACAGCTTTATACTGGCCGAAGTCCTTTTTATTTATACTGGATAATTCTCTATATACGAGCCCTTAAAACGGAACTTCGTCCATTCCGCTTGCTTCGGAAGGGAATGCGGGACCGAGATCTTCATCATCCGGATAACCGCCGCCCTGAGGGGGTTGGTTGTTGTACTGTTGCTGCTGAGGCTGGCCCTGATAGCCGCCCTGCTGCTGATTGTTATACTGACCGCCGCCCTGCTGCTGGTATCCATTCTGCTGCTGGCCCTGATAGCCGCCTTCCTGCCTGCTGTCGAGGCCCTGAATATTATTGGCTAATATTTCAGTAGTGTAGCGGTCCTGACCGTTCTGGTCCTGCCATTTACGGGTCTGTAATTTGCCTTCAACCATGACCAGACGGCCCTTGGAAAGGTACTTACCTGCGAACTCGGCAGTCTGGCGCCATGCAACAACACGGTGCCATTCGGTTTTATCAACTTTCTGGCCGGAATTGCGGTCCTTGTAGCCTTCATCGGTAGCTACAGAAAGGTTGGCAAAGGCCTGACCGGAGGTTGTGTATGAAAGTTTCGGGTCCTGCCCGAGACGTCCTATCAATATTACTTTGTTCATGCTTCCTGCCATCTAGGCCCCCATTTATCTGAATTTTCTTTTTGAAGCGATCTTTTCCGCAACACTCAGCTCATCTTCAAGATCATAGCTGATGGTATTGGCTTCCGAAGCTTTCCAGTCGCCAAGGGCTTTTTCCATACGCAACTTAAGGTCATATGCCTTACGTATGGATTCGGCCATGGCTTCGGCTTTTTCTTCCGGGATCATACCCAGCTCAAGACGGTCCTTAAGGTCCTCGACAAGTTCGATAACCCCGTGCGGACGCCCTGCGGGCTGCGGTTCTTCCCAAGCGGTCTTAACCAGATAAGGCCAGTTCTTCTCAACTTCGGCTTCATCATATGTACGGGCCATAACCCTGATTTGGAGCACATTTCCCATGCGAAAAATCCTTTAATAATACGGAAAAAAAGAGTCCGTCAATGGCAACATGCAAAAACGCAAAAGCTCTTATTAATCAACCTCTTCCCATTCACTCTGAACACGGTTGACAACTTCCTGAATCTGCTTGAGCTGATCTGCAGGACAAACACCGATCAGCGGCTGGGCAGCGTCAACGTTGTCACCGTTATTGAAGTATACGGAATAAATGAGACCTTCGGGACCGCTGTAGTTGAGCGGGGTTTCCCTTTTCATGCGGGAAACAATGAACAGGTCCATGCCTTCGGTAACCTTAACGGAACGCTCGCCGGACCCCTTGATCTTGGCGTCAACTTCAGGAGTGAAGTAGTACTTTGCTTTTTCCGGAGCATTGAACAGGAAAAGGGCTTTCTTGAGGATCAGCTGAATTACTTCCTCTTTAGAAAGGAAGTGGCGGATCTTGATCAATACTTCTCCAGCTTCGACGAAGCTGCCTTCCAGATCCTGACGGATGGAAACAATCTCACCTTTTTCAGGAGCAGTGATATTCTTGGTATTGCGCTCACGAGTAAGTTTAGCCAGTACGGTACCGGGTTTTTCCTTCCATTCACCGGTAGGGCCTTTCACTTTGTCGCCAACCTTAAGGCCGGTGAATTCAACAGTTCCGGTGTGGGGAACGGATATTTCAATTTCCTCGTAAGGAGAGGCCTTGATACCTTCAAGCATTTCCTTAATATTCAGCATTATATTAACCTCTAGATTATTTTTACTTATATCCCGCCACATTGGACGGAGGTCATTATTATTACATTTAAAAACCGGATCCCTTGAGCCCGGCATCCGGTTCGGGCAATTTGCAGACATTATCAGGCAAAGTCAACCTGCTGCGAAACTCCCTAACACAGAAAACACTTTACGATAAGCACCTACACAAATGTAGGTATATTTATCTATAATACAAATTACGGCCACCCATGGTCATAAGCGCCTTACCGATATTCCGGCCCATTTCGCGCCGATCCCAGATTCCCTGAATATGTCCGCGTGCAAGTGCATTCCATGCATTGTGATAATTAGGCGGTACGGGAATCCCGGTCGTTTCGGTAATAACCCTTGGGCCGGCAAAACCGATCTTGGAAGAGCGTATTCCGAACTGATAAGGTGAACATCCCAGAAAACTTGCCACGGAACCACCATATGAATTGGTATCGTAGATCACCAGATATAAGCCTCCGGCATCCACATACTTGCGCAAAGCCATGGTACAGCGAGGCATTTGAAGCACCCCGTTGGTCCCTTCCTGAATACGGATTCCGGCAGTTCCATGAGCATAAAAAATAAGCGGCAGCTGCTTGCGCTGAGCCCTTTCAGCAGCACGGATGATCTTTTCACCTTCAGCCGCGCCCACAGAACCGCCCCTGAACGGAGCAGCAAGGCAAATGACCACGGCATTGATCCCGTCCATGCGGGTTTCAAAAGTTATGCAGGAAGAACGCAGCCCGGTTTTCTTGCGGGCTTCGTCGAGCTTGAGATCAAAACCTTCGTAGCCCAGCGGGTTGGCAGATTCAATGCCGGAGTTGAATTCAAAACCATCGGCATAGTTGAAAACATTGTACAGATACCATTGATATTCCATCGGGAAATGGTGCCCGCAATTACTGCAGACCCCGGCAAAATCTCCGAACAAATCCGGCGCCCAGAGATCAAGGCACCCCTCTGTCGCTGAGTTGGGGCAGGTAAAAGTACGGTCATCCTTGCACTTGGGACTACTGTATTTCCAGCGGCCTTCTTCAAAACATGGAGACTGGTCAGAAGTGGAAAGACAAAGTAGTTTGTCACGTACATCGCTTGAAATTTTAACCGCCGAGCCATTCTCTGCACTGTTTTTCGTCAGAAGCCTTGCGGTACGTTCCTTGACAAGATGGGCCTCGGCCTGAATCTCTTCCATTCCCTGTTTGGCAGCACGCACAGTGCGCCCCACAAGGTTATAGACAAAAAGCGATTTAGTAGACCAAGCCACACCCTGAACAGCCGCCCCCATCTTCAGGAACAAGGAGCGCTGGTCCATGTATGCAGATGTGGAAAGGTTACGAAATTTCTCATAGCGCTTCTCAACCAGCCTTGAACGGGCACGGGAGCTCAAGGCCCAGCGCATGAAGACATCCTCACCCTCTTCCGGTCCCTTCTGCTTGAGAGCCATAGCCCGGAAAAGTTTGAGCCCCTTCACGGAAATACAAACTTCGTTAGTGGCCCGGATCACCTCGGAACGCAGGGTGCGAAAAAAATCATAACTGGCAGGCTTCGCCCCGAGATTAGGTTCTTTCACCACGCGATCAATGTAACCCATATTCAGGTTTTCCTCGGCAGTAATACCGAGTTTGCGCGCACAATTTCCGATCAGCACACTATCTACCCGTTTGCCGCCCTTGAGATTGGCTTCAATGGCCGCCGCTCCTTCCGGGGAAATTACCGAGTAATACCCGTGCGAAAGCATGAGCCTGCGGTCGGCAAGACCGATGGCTTCAGCTCCGCCGGACCCACCTTCGGAAATAACGGAAATAATGGGCACATCAATCCTGCCCATCTCATAAATATTTTTGGCTATCTGCTGTGCCGCTCCAGGGTAATCCTCGATAGGGTATGAGCCGGGGGTAAAAATATAGGTATGGATAGGAATGCCCTCGGCCTGCGCAACCTTCATGTAATGCAAAGCCTTGGCATTACCCCATGGTTTGGCTGATCCGCCGTTGCGGAATTCCTGCCCGTGCCCTTTCTCCTGCCCAATAACCATAACCGGCTGGTGGACAACTTTCTGCCCCACCCTTCTGGTAATGTAGGCCTGAGCAATGAGCATGGAAGGGTCAATACTGAACTCGCCCAGCCCGCCAAGCTCGGTGTAGTTGTCGTAAACATTTTCCAGAATATCGGTCAGGCAGATGCGCTGCGGATGACGAACAATGCGCACCCGGTCCATGGGAGTAAGCTCTTTTTCCAACTTGGATTCGAGAAAGGAAAACAGATCCTCTAGGCGGGCAAGCTTGCTCAGGGAATCTTTGCTTGAAATGGTCCCGCGCAAACCACGGAACTCATCCAGCTCTGAACCGAGCATGGAAATATTGGCATTTTCGAGATTTCCGAAAATATCCTTAATATAGTTGAGCCTTTCAGAAAGGGCGTCAATGCGCTTATCGATATTCATACAAATCCTGAATTATTTCAGCATAAAATGCTAAAATTCCAACAAACCTGAACTTTTATCAATCAAATACGAAATATTGGACTCAAGCTTACGTCCTGCCCGGTCCTGCCCTTGCAGAATCAGGCCCTTTAAAAATTTAACACCACGCTCCTTGGCGTGCTCCAGATTATCTCCACGGACAATCGCCAAGGCTAGGTTGGGGTCGAATTCAGTGGGGATTTCATACGGACGGTCAGTGGGTACCTGAGTATAAACCTCAAGCCACTCCTTATCCTGCCAACCGAATTTCTCAATGGTACCTACCCACGGGGCAAAATCATTATCCGGATTCTCGGCGATAATGCGGTACTCAATGGCTGCTCCGGAAAGATCGACATCATCCTGAGCATAGCCCAAGGATTCGCCAAGTCCGAGGCGAACCTGCTCGCGCACGATATCCACATTGCGCTCACCCTTAATTGCCGAGATCGCAGCGGAAACTCCGTTCTCAACCTGAATACGGGTGTTGACCTCCATAAGAAAAGGCTCGCCGCGAGGGGTAACAATCCATTCCCACGTACCCACGTTATCATAATTAACGGCCCGGGCCATGGACAGGGAATGTTCAGTTATGCTGTCCAGTACCCCGGACGCATTAAAAATATAGTGAATCTCTTCAGGCGCGAATCCGGGGGCAACTTCAATCCGTTTCTGATTGCCACTGCTCTGCACCGAGCAGTTTCGGGTCCCGAAATGAACATGTTTATGCCCGCTCCTTTCACAAACAACCTGAACTTCAAGATGGTTGAAACCGTAGATACGTTGCTCGATAAGCACGCCTTCATCATTGAACTGACGTTTGGCGTAATTGCGAATACGGCGGTATACGGACCGGAATTCATCAGGATCGTTGACTTCTTCAATGCCCATCCCCCCGCCACCGGCAGATGCCTTGACCATGATGGCCGGGGCCTGAAATCCCTGCTCCCTCTGAAAAGCGAAAAGGCTGTCGGCAAGCTCGACAGCCTCAAGTTCATCATAAATAGGACTGTCGGACCCGGGAACGGTTGGTACTCCCAAACTGCGTGCAAGACGTTTTGTATTTATCTTGTCACCCAATTCCTGAATTACCCGCCACGACGGCCCGATAAATATCAGCGGTTTTTCCCTCTTCACCACCCGACGCGCAAACCTGAAATCCTCTGCAAAAAAGCCGTATCCCGGATGAATAGCCGAGGCTCCGCTTTGATCCGCAACACTGAAAATTTCATTGGCATCACGGTATGAACTGATGCAAAAAAGACTATTCTCGCCACCATTATCCCGCGCAAAACGCACATGACCGCTTTCACTATCCGCCTCAGTATAGACGCAGATAAAATTCTGATTAAGTTCCAGACAGGCTTTGGCTATCCTGATAGCAATTTCACCACGGTTGGCGATAAGGACCTTATGTTCACCTTTGTACACAGTAAATCACCGACTGAAATCAGGAAGCGCCTTTTTTCTTGCGCAGCAGGATCATTCGTTTCTGGACTTCCAAAACCAGCTTATCAAGACGTGCTTCCTGATACTTATCCAGATCGACATAAATACAGCCCATCAACCCTTTGCCGATATCACGCACCACTTTGATATCAAGTCCGGTCAAAAGTTCTTTTTTGCCGAGGACAAAATCAACCTTGAATTGCTGATCCACCTCAAAACTATCGTTGCCGGCAGAAAAAGCCAGACCGTTAACACTGAAATCCTTCACGCTATAAGTGGAAGGATAACCTTCAATCCTGAGAGCCAGTCCGGGAAGACTGGTCCGGAAAGCTCCTCTTGCCGAACTGCTATCGAATGAAATATCCATTCTTCTCTCCAATCACATTCAACTGGTTAACACCGTTGAGAAAACAATAATCTAAAAATCTTTTCCCAAAAATAAAACCACGTTTACTTTGAGAGTGAAATCATAATTCTGTTAATCTTTAATAACCGCGAGCTTAAGGTCCGGTCATAATCTTATCCAGAACAAACTCGACCCGTCGGTTACGTTGACGGTTCCGCTTCGAATTATTAGGGACAAGGGGATCCATTTCCCCAAGCCCGGTCGCGGTAAGCCTATTCGGCTTAATTCCTAATTTCATAAGGTAACGTAACACATTTACCGCACGCAAAGATGAAATTTCCCAGTTGTCTTTCAGCCTGCTATTACTGCTGGGCTGAGTATCATCAGTATATCCTTTAATATTAATGTACTGATCAGGATGGCTGATAAAAAAGTTCTTCAAGGCTTTTATAGCGGACTGCCCTTTTGCACTCAGCTGGACCTGCCCGGGATTAAAAAGCACATCAGAAGGCAGCTTGATAGTGATTTTCCCATCCTCAAATTTGGCGCTCATGATCCCTTCCACACCTTTAGTGGTCTGGAGATATTTCACATCTTCGAAGACCTTCCGCTGAGCCTTGATAATCTGTCTGCGGGTAACTACCTGATTGAGAATGGCCCCGGCTTCCTCACGGGAGACCTTGCTGGTAGCAATCTTCTGCAGTTTCCCGCTGATGGATTTGCTGACCGACTGGAATGTCATATCAAACTTTTTAGCATCAATCTCGGACATGGAATAAAGCAGGATAAAGAAAACCAGCAACAGCATGGATAAATCAGCGAAGGTGGTTATCCACTCATTGGAATCATCCTCTTCAGCTTCTTCTTCCACAAGCAACGAACCTTTCAGGAGTTCATCATCCATGACTTAATCTCCGGATCTGTCCTTGGGAGCCTGGAACGAAGAAAGTTTCTCGTAAACCAGACGGGGGTTATTATTCTCAAGAATGGACTTGGCACCCTCAAAAATAATTTCAAGATGCAGCTGTTCCTGAAGAGTTCTGGCCCTAAGCTTTGCTCCGATTGGAATAAAAAGCAGAGTCGCCAGCAGGGAACCGTAAAAAGTAGTCAGGATTGCTACAGCCATTGCAGGACCGATGGATGCCGGATCCTGCAGGTTGGACAGCATCTGAACCAGACCGATCAGAGTACCGAGCATCCCAAACGCAGGTGCCAGACCGGCGAGACGTTTGTATACGTCCTGAGCGATTTTATGCCGTCTTTTCATGGCTGAAATTTCAATCTGCAAAGTAGCCCGGATAAGCTCAGGATCGGCGTTATCCGCGATCAACTGACATGATTTGCGCAGAACAACGTTTTCCGTCTGGACATTCTCAAGGGCGATTAAACCTTCACGGCGGCTGATTTCAGCAACCTTAACCATGATGTTCACTACTTCGTTTACTTTGACCTTTCTGGAAGAAAAGGCCTTGAACCCTGCAACCATGGCCTGCAGAACTTCTTCAAAAGGAAAAGCAACGCAGATAGAGGCCAAAGTTCCGCCGATAACAATCATCATACCGGGAACGTTGACAAATACATCAACAGCCCCACCTATAAAGATAGCACCGACAACAAGGGAAAGCCCGACCAGCATCCCGATTAAAGTGGAAAAATCCATAGAATCCCGTTCTCTTTTAAGTTACTAGTTAAGACGGATGATAGAGGTAACTCGGCGCATTTTTATGCACCATCCGTACATTAAACCCGAAACTACGAGTAAAACAACCTATGACCTCCCCGGAATCTATACATACTATTAGCAGGCATATACTAGAAAAGATAGATAATTTTCAAACTAACGCCACCGGGATCATTCTCGGTTCCGGTCTCAGCGAAGCCATCACAAAGCTGGATTCGGCCATTGAAATTCCATACTCGGAAATACCGGGATTCCCGCAGTCCACAGTTAAGGGGCATTCCGGCAGTCTTATTTACGGATTTATGGAAGGAAAACCTGTACTTGTATTCAGCGGACGTTTCCATATTTACGAAGGATACAGCGCAGCAGAAGCCTGCACTCCGGTACGGGTTATGGGAGAGCTGGGCATAAAACGAATTTTCATTACGAACGCCGCCGGAGCACTCAATCCGCAATTTGATGCCGGCGACCTCATGCTGATCACCGACCAGATCAATTTCACAGGCCACTCCCCGCTCACCGGTCCCAACAACGACGAATGGGGAGTCCGCTTCCCGGATATGAGTAAAGTGTATTGTGATGAACTGCGTGCCATCGCCGTTTCTGCAGCCAAGGACAAAGGAGTGCGCCTTGAACGCGGTGTTTACGTACAGGTAACCGGTCCAAACCTTGAAACCCCGGCCGAAACCCGTATGTTCAAGAGACTGGGGGCCGATGCAGTAGGCATGTCCACCGCCATTGAGGCCATTGCCGCCGTGCATATGGGCATCAAGGTAATGGGGATTGCCTGCCTGACCAACAAAAACCTGCCGGACTGCATGGCTGAGACAACCCATGAAGCCGTGATCGAACAGGCAGCTAAATCTTCAGCAGCCATGTCCACCCTGATCAGAGAAATTATTTCCCGGCTGGATTGATCCTGACAGGCTCTGATTGCCATTTTTCCGGCTTTATCTGCCCGGTTTTGCCATCACAAATACAAATGCCACGGGGACAAAAGGCTGTTTAAGCGATTCTTTTACTCCGTGGCATTTTCATTGCATTCAACTTTGCGTCAGCAAACTATTGCAATATTACTTATATTTTAAAACAGGGAACTTTCATGAAAGGCAGAACAATCAGCTTGATACTGGCACTGGCCGCACTTCTGGCCCTTGGCGCATGTTCAGCGGGCTATAAAGAGCGGACATTGGACTATCTCGGCAAGCGGCCTACAACCGGACCGTTTTTCAAGGAAGATAATACCCCCATGGTAGAATTGAACTACAAAGCCGGGGATCAGATTTCTAACCAGCTTGAAGAAAGGCTGCCTCCGGGTTCCCCCATCACCGTATCTATGTTCAGGCTGCGCGGCAGTACCCTGCAGACAGACTTTGCCAAGGTTGTCACCGAACAGGTTGCCTCCCGCATTGCCCAGAAAGGATTCGCCATTGTTGCTGACAGCTCCCGCTTTCCCATGGCCGCCCTTGATGAAGACCTCGCCCCGCCGGAAAAATGCGTGCTCGCCGGAGCATATTCCGTCGGCAAGGAACAAATTTTTGTTACCGCTGCAGTTTCAACAATTGCTGACGGTGAAATTCTTGGATCATGGGACTGGACCGTGCCACTCAATTCCAAGACCAAATCCCTGCTGCCCATCAAAGAAGAACCGGATATCTACCCCATGGTCAACACCTCCGGGCCATATGAGAAACGCACTCCGGCTCAATCTTCTGCCCAGCCGCAATACGTGCCGGATCAATCCAACAACCAGCCCGGTTTTGAGCAGGATATTATGAATTAAAACAGTCTTTTTCAAATAGAAACGGGGCATCTCCAAACAACTCGGAGATGCCCCGTTTCAGCTTATATAGTCAAAGGAGGTAGATGAATCCTTCTTTAGCGAATCCTAGAGAGGTACAGGCTGGTCAAGGGTTGTCTTAGCCTTGATTTCACCGGTACGCTTTACAATAATCTTTTCTGCCGGGATATCTGCCCCGGCCTGCTTGAGAGCTGCAGCCACAATTCTGCTGAAATTGGAACAGCAGGGAACCTCCATTTCCAGCACGGTGATGGACTTGATACCGCTCACGCTGAAAATTTCGGACAGACGCTGTACGTAAAGCTGCACATCATCAAACTTCGGGCAGCCCATAAGCACCTTCTTACCGGGCAGAAATCTTTCATGATACCCCGGAAGTGAAACGGCAACACAATCCGCAGTCAGCAACAGGTCAGCACCCTTAAGGAACGGAGCATCAGCAGGCACCAGACGAATCTGGATCGGCCAGTGGGTCAGTTGCGAAGGTCCGGCCTCTGCTTCAGTCGGCACATTGGCCTGCTGGCAAGGAGAAGCTGCCGGAGCAAAAGCCTCAATCCTAGACCCGGCACAGCCGCAACCGCCGGAAGCAGGCTTGGCCTTGGGACCATTCAGATGCAGGCTCTTGGGATCAGGCATGTGATTGGGAACCGCACGGCCCTGTTCAGTCAGCAGTTCCTTAACTGCTTCAGGATCAAAGTCGTCGGCTTCCACTTCAATGACCTTCAGAGCACCTGTGGGACATTCACCCAGACAGGCACCCAAGCCGTCACAGTACTTCTCAGCAACAAGCCTGGCCTTGCCGTCAATAATCTGCAATGCGCCTTCTTCACAGCCCGGTACACACTGACCGCAACCGTCACACAACTCTTCATCTATACTAATCATCTTACGTAATACTTTCATTTTATTATCCTCCTGCGCCCCTGCGAGGCTTAGGATTTAATGCTCTTCCGCGCTTTTTATCTAAGCTGCCTTCGGCAATCCTGCCGGAGGACTTAAACCTTTTAGTAGGTTTTAGTCTGTTTGTAATTCTTCAATTGTGCCTTGGGAATAAAACCAAGACGGAAATTTGTATTAAACTTTAAACAACGCTCTGCCGGGTAAAAATAAATTGTAGTTGAAGTAAAAAGTCTTCCGGAAACAAGGGCGAAGCTTATTAAAAAGTTTTGAAGGGATTGGGTCTGGGGAAGGGGAACTTTTCCCAAAAGTTCCCCTTCCCCAGCCGCCGGAGGCAATTAACCGAGAATTACCTTGAGATCTTCTTCAGGGGTGCTGATAGGCATAATGTTGAAGTTTTCAACGAGGAAGTTCAGCACGTTGGGTGTCACGAATGCCGGGAGACTGGGTCCGAGGCGGATGTCCTTGATGCCGAGGTGCAGCAGGGTCAGCAGAATGGATACTGCCTTCTGCTCGTACCAAGAGAGGATCAGGGACAGGGGCAGGTCGTTGACGCCGCATTCGAATGCATTGGCAAGGGCTACTGCGATCTGGATTGCGGAGTAGGCATCGTTACACTGTCCAATATCCAGCAGGCGGGGAATACCGCCGATGTCGCCGAGCTGCTTGTCGAAGAAACGAAACTTACCGCAGGCGAGAGTCAGGATAACGGTATCCTGCGGGGCCTGCTCTACGAAATCTGTGTAGTAGTTACGGCCGGGCTTGGCACCATCGCAACCACCGACGAGGAAGAAATGCTTGATTGCTCCGGCCTTCACGCCTTCGATTACCTTGTCAGCTACACCGAGCACGGTGTTACGGGCGAAACCACAGAGGACCTTACCGTTGTCAGTATCAGCTTCAAAACCGGGAAGCTCCTGAGCCTTTGCGATAACTTCGGCAAAATCGCCGTTGGTTACGTGGGTAACTCCGGGCCAGCCCACGAGACCGGTGGTGTAAATATTGCCCTTGTAGCTTTCAACAGGCTTCTGGATGCAATTGGTGGTCATAAGGATAGCACCGGGGAACTGTGCAAATTCTTTAGCCTGATTCTGCCATGCGGTTCCGTAATGACCGTAGAAATGGTCAAACTTCTTCAGCTCGGGGTAACCGTGACAGGGCAACATTTCGCCGTGGGTATAAATATTGATTCCGGTTCCTTCGGTCTGCTCGAGAAGCTGGCGCAAATCCTTAAGATCGTGACCGGAAACGAGGATGGCCTTACCGGCCTTGGCACCGAGGGGAACTTCGGTGGGTACCGGATGACCGTAAGCGCCGGTGTTACCTGCATCAAGAAGTTCCATGGCCTTGAGGTTCATTTCACCGCACTTCATAGCCCAACCGACCAGTTCTTCCATGCCGAGCTGCTGCGGAACTACGGAAAGAGCTTCGTGAATCTGAGCGTAGAGTTCATCGTCTTCCTGACCAAGAATGGCAGCATGATCAGTATAAGCTGCAACACCCTTGAGGCCGTATACAAGGATCTGCTTCAAGGAACGTAGGTCTTCATTTTCATCAAAGGAAGTTACGGGGAATGCTTCGCCCTGCTTGCTCAGTTCAGCAGCGGTGCCTGCAACCTTGGTCAGCCTGCCACAGTCTGCACTGACCTTGGCAGCCAGTTCGTCACGAGCAGCAGCAACATCCTTAATGACAGGAACAAATCTTTCGTCATCAAAGTTAACATTGGTCAGGGTGGAGAACACGCCTTCAGCGGTGAGGCGGTTAACTTCGTTGGAAACCGCGATGCCTTCCTTGCGAGCTGCGGTGGCAACGGTACCGAGTTCTACGAGAACCTGTACCAGAAGATCTTGGATCGCAGAAACTTCATCAGTCTTTCCGCAAACACCCTTAACGGTACATCCCTGTCCTTTCGCTGTCTGTTCACACTGGTTACAAAACATTCTAAACTCCTTTTCAGGTAATTGGTTTTCTACTTCTTCATTACCGAATATCGAAGTAACCTTTTTAAGTATTTGATTCAGATCAAATGCCATAATTTTTCTCCCTTCCCGTTAAATACTTTTTTAAAGTTTTACCTGAATGCGGTGTATCATCCGCGATACCCCGCATTCAGAATTGCTTTCTCATTCGTTGAGTCCAAATTAGGAAAACAACGGGTAAAAGTATTTGATTCAGGTCAAGGGAGATATTTTTTATGACTTTTTTAATCTTCCCAAATAATACAGTTTACAGGACACATATCCATTGCCGACTCAATGCACTCTTCATCAGCTCCGTCGGGATTAGTAACCTGAGCAAGATCTCCGGGGCCCATTGCAAAAACATCAGGGCATTCTTCAACACAAGCTTCACATCCGATACAAGCATCAATATCAATAGCTACAGTACGACCCATATTATTTCTCCTTATACTAATAAGCTAAACCAGACGGTTCAGGTAAGAAATTAACATACTCACAAGACCTTCGAAACCATTTTTGCAACCAAAGAACATTAGCTCTATTAAGAATAATTCCTAATAGAGCATTGTAAAGTATAAATCTTAAATTTAATGAGGAGTTAGATACGAGCGACGCCCAGAAACAAGGCATGCAAAGTAATAACTATAACTAAAAATACCATGCGGGCTGTTTTGGGGGTAACTACCGGCAACCGATACCCTAGACTGGAACTGGAACAACTTGAAAGACAATCCCCGCAGAGGGTGCAGGAAATACCGGGACGTCCGGCCTCGATATCTACAGGCTTGAGAGCGTTATAGCGGCAAGCCTTGCTGCACTTCATACATTTGCAGCAATCATCTGAAATTTTCATCCGCCACGGAGAAATACGACCCAGCAGATTGGAAACAATTCCCATGGGACAAAAGGCCGTGCAATGAACCATCATGCCCATCCGGCGGGAAACCCAAAACATGACCGCTATTCCTGCTAAACCGAACAGAGCTGCACTCCAGACCGCTATCGCAACTGAAACTCCAGCCGTACGCATCCCCCACGCTGCACCAACCACCAACACCAGCAGAACCAGACGCAGCCAGATCAGCCGGGAATTGAATTTACGGGAAGGCTTAAGATCACCAACACGGCTGCACTGATCATCCCATGCACCGATGTAACAAAGATGACTGCACCATGCTGGACCGACCAGCAGCACCGATACGGTAAACAGGATGGGCATGAAAAAACCGGAACCGCGATATACCGGCCCTGCGGCAATTAGAGCAGGAACAGGTAAATGAAGCTTTCCGGTCATCAGGAACTGCTCAATTCCTGCAAGACCAAGAGCCAGTTGTCCGAAAAATACCAGCGAAAACAAAGCCCAAATACGTGGACGCATGGCTTTAGCCCCTTCAGGGCTGAACATTTTTCCACCGAGCCATGAAGCATAGCAGGCTAAGAAAAATATCTCCGCCCTGCCCCAACCGGGAAAAAAGCGGTCGGTAAGAAGAATAGGGAAAGCTACCTTGTTGCGGGTAATTTCCAGCAACAGCGCTGTCATTAAGAAGATTGCCGCTCTGAACCAACCCTGATCCTTGCTCCGGCTGAAACGCTCGCGCCCGGCAGGAGAAAAGCAATAGGCGGCAGAGAAAATAGTCGTAGCGAACAACGCGCCCATAATAACAGCCAGCCGCCCCCAATCCCCGCCAACGCCGATACGCAGATTGATCAAACCGGCCCCTTTAGCCAGCCAGATCAGCGATCCGCAGCCGAGCATAACACCTGCGACATTCCCGGCCCAGCGTTCCCGGCTGAAAGCAATTCCGGCAGTTCCGATCATAAATACAGCCAGTCCGCCATCTCCACCACGCAGGGCATGAGCGGCCAAAAGCAGATATGAAAGTGATATTATGAAAAGTCCTGCCATACTACAGCCACCCTTGAAGACATTAATTTTACAGCAATATTTTATCGTGACCGACCCGATCCATGATCCAGCCGAACCGTTTACCGTCTACATAATTATCCATCCAGAGCTTCATGCATCTGGCGATCAAGTCTAAGACTTCATCACCTGAGTATACTCCGGGAAGTTCCATACCAAGCCGAGGATGCCGTCCCAGCCTTCCGCCGACAAGAAAACGCCAGCCGCTGCGGGAACAGGATATCACTTCCGTGGGACAGACATTGGTGCAATATCCGCAGACAAGGCATTTCTCACGGGTTATGACTACCTTACCGTCAATCATTGCCATGGCCTCGTCAGGACAGTTGCGTATGCACTCTTCACAACCGATACAACCTTCATGATCAATGACCGGGACGCAAGCCCTGATCAAACCGATATCGGCAATATGCGGACGGGAACAACCATTGGGACAAGCTGCAGCGCTGACACTGACCAACTTATGCCTGTTGATCTTTTCACCGAACTTTTGCTGCAGGAATTCAGGCCAGTCACTTTCCTCAATCACTGTTTCAATGCGCTCGGCAAAATCCTCATCCACATGCAGGGCAAAACGGCATCCCCCGGAAGTTCCCCGGCAGACATTGATTACAGATACTTTATCCATACTATTTCCTTTCATCATTTTATCAGTTAGTTAATCATACAGGATATAATTCTCGCAAACTCTGACTTAAGTCATTTACCGGGCACCATTAATTATAAAAGAATGTTGTAATGAAAAAGATACACGAGCTTAACAAAATATCCCTTTTCGCAGGCCTCAATGCCGAACAGCTGGCAAAACTTGAACAGATCATCGTTCCTCGTGAATTAAAGAAAGGTGAACAGATTTTTAGCGCAGGAAGTGATGCGACAGGTTTTTATTCCATAAAATCTGGAAAAGTTAAAATCTACCGGGAATCCTTGTCCGGGAAGGAACAGATTATCCATATTTTCGGATCTGGAGAAATTTTCGGAGAAGTGCCGGTTTTTCAAGGAGCATGTTACCCCGCAAGTGCGGTGACACTTGCCAAATCAAAACTGCTTTACTTTCCTCGCGACCGTTTTGAAAAAGTAATCCGTGAAGACCCGGACCTTGCCATGTCCATGCTGGCTCTGCTTTCCGGCAGACTGCGTCAGCTGGTCAATCAAGTGGCTGCACTCAGCCTCAGCGAAGTCCCTGCAAGACTGGCCAGCTACCTGCTCCTGCTCAAATCCACTCAGAATTCCAGCAAGCTGGAGCTGGACCTGCCCAAAGGCCTGATCGCTTCCTATCTGGGAACCATTCAGGAAACCCTGTCCCGCGTATTCAAAAAAATGAGCGAGCAGGGACTTCTCAGAGTTGAAGGAAAAGAAATTGAAATTATTGATGAAGCCTCGCTGGAGTTGATCGCCAGCGGCGAAGAGCAGCTTTAGCCTTTACATTTATAAAGCTCATCCAAATCCATACGGGCCTGCTTGACCAGCGTGGCAATCTGGGGCTTGGAATACTGGCGATTGGCGCCAACAGCTTCACCTTTATGAAGTAATTCATCAGTAATCAGGGACGAAAAGAGATATACGGTCAGGTCACGCAAGTTTATATCTTCCTTGATCCTCTTGGTCAGGGCATGCCCGTCCATTCCCGGCATTTCAATATCCGAGACAACCAGTTGTACGAATTCGGAAACATGCAGTCCGGTTTTGGCTACTTTTGCAGATATCTCTTGAAGAGCCTGCCATATTTCAAGCCCATTGGAATAAGCTTCAACCTCAAAGCCGCCTCGATGCAGCGAATTTTTGACCAGATTTCGCATGGAGCGGGAATCATCAGCGCATATTGCCTGATAAACACATTCCACAGACTCTTCCACTTCTTCAAGGGAGGCCTTGTCACGCGCCGGATTAAGGTCTTCCATGGCCTGCTCAAGATCAAGAATCTGCAGAATACGATCAGGATCGGTAAGCTTTACGGTCCCGATAATAGTTCCTTCAGCATACTTAGCCATGTTTCCTTGCAGGGATTCAAGCTCGCTCCAGCTTACACGGTGGATACGGTTAACCCCGGAAACAAGAAAAGCGCTGACTATTTCATTAAATTCAGTAACCAAAACCATGCGCCGATCTTTGGATACAGGCTCCATACGCAACCAGCCGCTAAGATCAATAAGAGGGATGACCGACCCCATAAATTCAAACATTCCCAAAACCAACGGGCTCTTGGGATCAATTTCAGACGGTCCTTTCGGTATATTTCCATTCTGCTTGCGTCCTGAAAAATTTTTCAGATCCGCTTCGCGGACAATTTTCTTTACTTTGGCCACGTTCAGGCCGAACGACCAGCGTTTGTAATTATCTCCACTACCCTCATCAAGATAAACTTCCAGAAGCTCAACTTCGTTGGTTCCGGATTCAAGCAGAATTCTACTCCCCGTCATTACTGGCTATCCCCTCAATTCGCTTTAAACTTAATCGATTTTTATACCTGATCCATGAATTACCGCACCTGCGAGTTTCAGTCCAGCACTCTCGTCCAAAAAGCACCGAATCACCATATATTTAACTTTTCAGTTTCTCTTTCAGGGCTGCAAGCATGTTATTGAAAACAATACTCCAGTCTCCCGGACTTTTCTGGCGAAAAAGCGTCATACTGGGATACCAGGGAGAATCCTTGCGCTTTCGCATCCAGCGCCAATCAGGATTATAAGGAATAGCAACCCAGACTGGTATATTCAAAGCACCGGCCAGATGAGCGACCGAAGTATCCACAGTAATAATAAGATCCAGCTGCCCCATAACCTTGGCCGTATCCGCAAAATCTTCACAGCCGTTACCGAGATCACGCACCAGCACTCCGCAACCGAATTCTTCACGCTGCTTTGTTTCCGGTCCTTTTTGCAGGGAATAAATGCTCACACCGGGAATTCCGGCAAAAAGCATGAAATTTTCAATACTAACCGAACGGTTGTGGTCATTTTTATGGGTAGGCTTACCGGCCCAGACAATTCCAATCTTGAATTTAGTTCCTTCAGGGACATGAACCGGAAATCCAGCTTGTGCCGGAGCGGCGAGGTAAGGGCACTCCCGGGGAATGGACTTCAGGTCATGCTTTAAAATTCTAGGCAGGCTTATCAACGGGGTCTGGACATCAAATTCAGGTAATTTATCACCGCCGCTGACAATTTTTTCAATACCATCTATCCCTTCAAGCAATGAAACCAGTTCCGGCTGACACTCGAAAACAACCTTCCCCCCTGCTTCAGCAACAAGCGGAAGGTAACGGCAGAAATTCAAGGTATCCCCGAAGCCCTGCTCATGATAGATGAAAATTCTTTTCCCGTTTAAAGGGGAGCCGTCCCAAAGCGGCTGGCGGAAATGTCGGGGAAGCAGTTCCTTGCGCTTCCAGCGGTACTCATAAAGCTCAAAACCGTTTATGAAATCTCCCTTGGACAATAAAGCCAGGGACTTATCCCAGTTAATCCTATGATCGTCAGGCTTAAAATTCAGGCAATGATTGAAAAGGCGAATCGATTCGTCAAGTTTTCCAAGGTCCTGCAAAACTAATCCGAGGTTGTAATAGGCATCTATAAATTTACGGTCCAGTTCAATTGCCCTGCGATGGCAGGCTACTGATTCCTTAAGCTGCCCCAACCTGCGCAGCACGTTGCCCAGATTGCTCCATGCACCGGGACTGTCCGGTTTAACGGCAATTGCCCTGCGGTAACATGCTTCTGCAGCCTTAAATTTATCCTGCGCTCGCAAGGCCACCCCAAGATTACCCAAAAGGACAGGATCGTCCGGCAACAGGCTCAGTGCCATGGAATACAAAGAGACAGCTTCATCATAATTGCCAGCGGAATGCGCCCTCACAGCATTAATAAAAATTTCTTTAACCCTGGGCGGAACAGTATCGATCCATTCAGGCTGCTTACTTTCCTTTTTCGGGGAGACGGGGCTTTTTGTGCTCATCGTTCCCTCATAGCATAGCTCATGGAGCCCATGAACGGCTCAAGAATATATTCCATCACCGAACGTGTTCCTATATGAATTCCGGCAATTACCCGTATACCGGGAAAAAGCTTATAGTAATTTCCATCGTGCTCGAAGAAATCCTTATCAGTCTCAATACGCACCCTGTAAAAGGTCAATCCACGGTCAGTTGAATCTGCATCCGGGCTGATGTTAACAACCTTGCCGTCAATATTGCCGAATCGGGAAGCATCGCTGGAAGCCAGTTTGACCACCGCCTTCTGCCCGTCCTTAACGTAACCGATATCACTGATGGGCAAACGCGCTTCAATGACCAGCTTATCCCCGGCCGGAACAATATCCATGATGGTCATCCCGGAGCGCACAACTTCGCCCACGCTGACCACGTACAGAGTCTTCACCACCCCATCCACAGGGGAGCGGATGATAGTCCGGTTCAGGTTATCCTCAAATTTCCTGAGCCGCTGGGAAAGCTCATCAAATTCCCTTCGTGCTTCCTGAAGTTCTTCACGCACCGAAGCCAGATAGGAGTTCCTGATCTCGCCGATGTCGGCCTTGGCCTGCGCCAAAGCGGAACGGGCCTTGGCAAGTTTGGCTGAATCCTCTTCAATCGAGCTTTTAAGATTTGACTCTTCCTTAAGAAAACCGAGATGCTTGTACCGTGAGGTCAACCCGTCTTCCAGCAATCCGGCACTTATTTTAATCTGTTCACGCAAAAGCTTAAGACTGTTCAAGGAGTTACGCTGCCGTGAACTGATCTGATTAATATCCTGCTCGCGCTGTTTGATCTTTTCATGCTCGGAAAGCAGGTCACTTTCAACCCGGGCCTTCCTGGTCTGAAACAGTTTCAGGGACCGCTCAATCAAAGCCGGAAATTTTTCATAAATATCTTTAGGATAATCAGGAGCATCAAGCCCTTTATCCTCAGCAGACAGACGGGCTATATTCACCCTCAGGGAAGTGACTCGAACCTCAAGTTCATCAACAGTGGAATCGCTGGCGGTTGCTTCAAGAACTATAAGCTCCTGCCCCTTGGCCACCCTCTCACCTTCGCGAACATTGATCTTCATGATAATGCCGCCTTCAAGGTGCTGAACGGGCTTGACCCTTGAGCTGGGAATAACCTCGCCTTCAGCCTGACTGACTATATCCAGCTGGAAATAACAGGCCCACGCCAGAAAAGCGAGGCACATGGCTATGCACAGGAAAAGAAAGAAATGACTGGCAGCCTTTACTTCACCTGAATATTCAGGGCTCATGCTGTTCATTGCGCACTCCCGCTCTTGGATGAGTGAGTTCCCTTCGGCGCAACATCCTTTTTAGGATATAAGACATTTGGTTTCGGCTTGTTTCCAAGGTCTATAATGATATCAGCACGCTGCATAAGACGCATATCCTGCGAAACAATAATCAAGGTTTTCTTGGCCTTAGCCATGCTCTGGATGATCATATCCATAACCCGCAACCCTTCGATATCAAATCCCTCGGCAGGTTCATCAAGCACAGCCACTGCCCCTTGCACGGAAATAGCACGGGCAAGGGCAAGCCTGCGCCTGATACCAACTGCCAGTTCTGCCCCGCCGTTTACCACTTGTGCATCCAGCCCCTGAACGCTGGTATCAAGATATTTTTTAAGTCCTGCGATTTCCACCACCCGGTTCAGACGATCGTCATCCATACCCGGACTGTTCAGACAAATATTTTCCCTGATGGTTGCATTCAAGAAGGTAGGTTCCTGCGGGAGGTACATAACCTGCTTGCGCCACCACGGTGCGGAAAGCTGACGGACATCCACTCCGCCCACAAGAATCTGTCCCCGGCCGGGATCAATAAGCCCCAGCAGCAATCGTACAAGGGAAGTCTTTCCGGCCCCGTTATGCCCGGTGACAATTACGATATTACCCGGTTCAATATTCACATCCAGACCTTCAAAAAGAGGTCCGGTAGAACCGGGATAGGCAAAGCCGAGGTCTTTGATTTCAATTGCACCCCGGTAATCCTTGAGTTCTGTACCTGTTTCGGATTCAAGGGGCTGGCGGACGAATTCATGCAAAGATTGCATTATCTGTCCGGCCTGAGCGATCATGGTCCGCGATTTCATAAAAGAGGCTGAGACAGCCAGAGCCTTGCCGGAAAGAATGGAAGCACCGATCAATCCCCCGGTGCTCATTGATCCGGCAACAACTTCACGTGCGCCCACAGCATAAATCAAAACCCGCAGTAACATGGAGATACTCTGCAACACAGCCTGCCCGCGAGTTCCACTCTGAACCATGTCCCGCTTAATCTGCTGCAGCTTGTCCATTTGTGCCTGAAAAACTCCGGTCAGATGACCGCGCCCGCCGAATGCTCGGACAGTATCAGCACCGCTGATGGCATTGGCGAGGTTGCCACGATGGACAACTGATTCATTACGCATGGCATCGTTCATCTGCTTGCCGCGACGCATATTCAGCCAGCCCGCAAGCATGGAACACCCGATAGCCAGCATAGTGATCAAGGCCAGTACCGGACTGAGGAAAAAGGTAGCACCCACAAAAAGAAGAAAAAAAGGCATATCCAGAACAGAGCATATAACGGATGCATCATAGCCTGACTGTACAACCTGTATCCCACTCATGAGCTCATGAATTCGGGCCGGTGGAATCCTGCCCAAAGTACTCATTTTGGCCCGGGCAAGGCAGCCCAGCACAGTCTCGGAAAGCACACGGTCTGGCCCCACATTGACAGCCGACGCCAGACGAACCCGAACCACAGTAAAAGCATGGTTCAAAACCCCGGCAATGAGCATTCCGACTGTAAGCGTAATCAAAGTCCCGTCAAAACCATAACCAACATAACGGTTCAAGACCTGAATTACGAAAATGGGAGAAGCTAGGGAAAGTATATTGATAAAAAAAGACGCGAGGCAGATTTCGAAAGCCAAAAACGCATGTAGCGATAATCTCCTCAACAACTCTCTCATGTGACCAATCCCCTATCCAAAGTAAAAAAATCAAAAACTGCCCGGAAAAAGAAAATTCCATGAGCATGCACACATGGAATTTTCAGTAAACTTCTAAATTACGCTTAAAGCTTATTTGAAAACATCAATGTTCATCATGCCCATTTCATAGAGAAGCTTGTAGGCAAAGATAATGTTATCAATGTCAGCAGTGACGCTGGCGCTGGTGGCTGTAGAGTAATCCCTTTCACCTACGAGGATATCAAGAAGTTCCACCTGCTCACCAGTGGCTCTCTTTTTCTTGATCAGCTCAAGGAATTCCGCGGTGATGTTAGCCTGAGTCCTGTAGAGTTCAGCGTTCTTACGCAGAGTCATGAGCTCAAGCCATGCATTGCGGACATTTTCCTCAACAGTGCGGCGCACATCAAGGGTCTGCTTGCGGATTTCACGCAGATTGGCCTTGGCGGACTGAGTGGCCTCGTATTCATACAGGCCGGAAAAACCGGAGTAGCCAACCTGAAAAGTTGCCTTGTTCTCGGTTCTTACACCGCTGGCACCCTGATCCTGTTCCCGTCTTTTGCCTTCAAGTACAAATTCGAACTTAGGGTAAAGGGTGGCTTCCTGCACATTAACATCGTGGTAAAGCCTTTCCTTGGAAAATTTAAGCTGCAGCAACAGCGGGTTCTGGGCCTGAGCCTGAGTGATAGCATCATCGAGTGATGCAGGCATATAGCCGGCAGGCATGGGAACCGGAACCATCTTATCGATTTCATCCATAGCAATGGGGAAACCGTAAACAGCCTTGAAACGGTTGCGTGCAGTCTGCAGGGAACGCTCAATTGTCACTCTGTATGAAGTAGCCCCGGCAAGCTGGGCCTTAATCTGGAGCTCCTTATAGGAAAGCCCTGCCCCGCGCTTAACCAAAGTCTCTTCCATACCGGAAAGACGCTTCATGCTTTCTTCGGACTGAATGGCGTATTTAAGGGTTTCCCTTGCCCGGATCAAGCCGAGATAAGCTTCAACACCCTGAATCATCAGTTCCTGACGGATCTGTTCGAGAACAGCCTTATATTCGTTCAGCAGGGCTTTGCTGCTGTCGATATCACTATTCACACCGCCGAAGTCCCAGAGGAGCTGGGTGGCCTGAATTCTTTCTTCGTTACGTCCTTTGTTGGTTCCGCCACCAGGCTTATCAATTTCTTCGCGCCCGCCCTCCACGGAAACATCAAAAGTTGGAGTCCAGCCGGACCAACTCTGGGATACAAGGTGTTCAGCGGATTCAACTCGCGCTTCAGCAGCCTTGATACGGTCATGAGTTGAAAGAAGATCATTGAGGATTGCTCTAAGATAAGGCTTACCGTCAGCCTGATCAGGATTCATAGGAGCCATTTCCTGCTGTGCCGAAGCAATGCTGAACACCCCTGCCAGCAGGCAGAGCGCCAAACTCAAAATTAAGACCTTAATTGCTTTCACCACACAACCCTCCCAAAAAAAATAAACATATTAATCAGATAAAACAAAAAGTTTTCTTGTTTTTATTTTATTGTTACATATATATATAAATTTAATTGAAAAATCCAGATGATTCATACATATATAATAGTATTTACTAATATCTTTTAACATAAATTTTAGCCTACATCCAAAAAAAATGCTGCGTGCACTAAAAAAAATAGCCGGTTCTGATTCATTTTTTCTACTCCTAACCGGGGTTGCTGTCTCTGTTTTGGTGGCTTCCCTTTATATTTTTCAGCCCCCGATCCTGCAGTTCGTGGATTACAAAATCTATGACCAATTTATGCGCTCCAGCCCTGTGGGTACCAAAACCAATATTCCGGTAATCGTTGATATTGATGATGAAAGCCTTGCGGAACTGGGACAATGGCCGTGGCCCCGCTACCGTATGGCACTGCTGCTGGCTAAAATACAGCAGGCCGGAGCACTCTCAACCGGGCTTGATATTCTCATCGGCGAGCCGGACCGCACCTCCCCGGCCACCATTAAAAAAAGCTTGCAAGAAGAATTGGGCGTAGCGGTTAATTTCAAAGGGCTGCCTCAAGGATTAATGGACAATGATCTGGTCTTGGCTGACGTCCTTAAAAACGGACGTTTTGTGCTCGGATTCTACTTTGACTTTATTGAAGAACAGACTCCATCCGTGAATGCCCAGCCCTGCTTTGTCAAACCGGTACCCATTGCCCAGATCAAAGCCAAGGGAGCGCCTCCGCTCAAGGATTTGACCCTGAATGCACTGGACGCAATCTGTCCGCTGCCCGTATTGGCAAAAGCTTCACCTCTGTGCGGCTTCTATAATTCAATCACCGACTATGACGGAGTTGTCCGCCGGGTTCCGCTGATTATCACCAAGGACGGCAAGCAATACCCAAGCCTCGCCCTTGCCACACTTATGAAGGCGTTGGGACGCAAGAACATCATTGCCAAAACAAGTCCCATCGGCATTGAATCCATCCGCGTAGGCAAAACAACCATACCGGTTGATGCCAAGGGGCAGATGCTGGTCCGCTACCGGGGCGGCATGGAAGAATTTCCCTACTACAGCGCCAAGGACATCCTCAGCGGCAAGGTCGGTGAAAAAGAATTGAATGGTAAAATCATATTTATGGGTACCTCTGCCGCAGGATTGCGCGATTTAAGAGTTACCCCTTTTGCTTCGGACTATCCCGGAGTTGAAGTCCATGCCACCATAGTGGACAACATCCTGACCCGTGACTTCCTGCTCAAGCCGGACTGGGTTCCCGGTCTGGAACTGCTACTGGTCCTCGCTGCGGGTATCATCTCCATGATTCTGCTGACATGGTCCCGTTCAATGTGGATGATCCTGCCTATCGCGGTCATGGGTGCCGGTATTGTTTACGGATCACTGCATGTTTTTCAGGAATATAGCGCGTACCTGACCCCAATGTATGCACTGATAGCACTGGGTACAAACTTCACCTTGCTGACTCTAATCAAATTTTGGCGGGAAGAAGGACAGAAAAAATTCCTGCAGGCCACATTCTCATCTTATCTGGCTCCGGAACTTATCGATGAGATGTTCAGCAACCGCGAAATGCCGGAACTCGGTGGCGAAGCAAGAGAAATCACAGCCTACTTCACCGATATCCAAAGCTTCTCAACCTTCTCGGAAAAGCTTACCGCTCCGCAGCTGGTTGAACTGCTCAACGAATATCTCTCGGTCATGACCGACATCCTCATCGAAGAAAAAGGAACTCTCGATAAATATGAAGGTGATGCGATTATCGCCTTTTTCGGCGCGCCCATGGATGTGCCGGACCACGCCCTGCGCGCCTGCCGTGTGGCAGTGAAAATGCAGCGATCAGGAATCGAATTACGCGAAAAATGGGCCAAGGAAAGACAGCTGCCCGATGAACCGGACCGCAACACCAAGAATTTCCCCGAAGAGCAATGGGCCAAAGGCGAAAAATGGCCCAGAGTTGTCCACAACATGCGCACAAGAATCGGGGTTAACTCCGGTGAAATCGTGGTCGGCAACATGGGTTCATCCATGCGCATGAACTACACCATGATGGGTGACGCTGTTAACCTCGCAGCCCGTCTGGAGGAAGGAGCCAAGCAGTTCGGCATATTCACTGCGGTGTCTCATTTCACGCTGGATCAGGAAGTGGAAGTAGACGGCCAAACCCACAAGATTCTTGACCTCGTGGAAGCACGACTTATCGATAACATTCAGGTTGTCGGTAAGAACGAACCGGTCCGAATCTACGAGCTGGTAGCCATGAAAGGCGGCCTTACCGAAAGCGAAGAAATCCTCTTCGACCTCTTCGCCAAAGCACGAGAAGAATACGTCGCCCAGAACTGGGACAAGGCCATTGAGCTGTATCAGGAAGCCAACAAATACGAACTATACGACGACACCAAATTCACCCCCTCAGACGTGTTCATCAAACGCGCCGAGGAGCACAAGATCAATCCGCCTGTCCCCGAAGGAGAACTTTGGGATGGGGTTTATCGGATGACTAAGAAGTAGAAACGCGAACAGACCCGTTTAATGAAAAATTCTCAGGCGATATTGACAATTCCCCGATAATGAAGAACTTCAAGGGTATAACTTTGCGAGGAAAACATGAAATTACTGATCGAGAATTTTTACAATATCAAGCACGCCGAACTGGATTTCAAAAAATTCAACATACTGATCGGTCCGCAGGCTGCGGGGAAGAGTTTGATTGCGAAGATGTTGTATTTCATGGAAGAAATAATCAACACTTACGAAATGCAAAGCCTTTCATTAGAAGAGATAAAGCCGCATAATGAATTAAATAATAACTTCTTCCAACTTTTCTATTCCATATTTGAAAAAAGGTCACTTAACAATAAGTTCAACATCACACTATCTGCAGAAAATAGAAGTACATGGGAATTCAACTCAAAAGGCCTAATTCCAAGTAAATATTTATTTAGCAATGACCCAAAAGCTGAACGCACAGTTAGGAATTCAAAAAAGATCAATACAGATCTAAAAAATATGTATCAATCGTACATAGAAATAAAAGAGAGGTTAGATAAGATTGAAGACACATCGAATGAATTTTATTCTACTTCACTAAATTTTAAAAATTCATTTGAAAATTTTCTAAACGCCTTAAACACAAGTTTAGACTCAGCACATTTATTTATCCCAGCTTCAAGATCACTTGTTAATATTATTTCAGACAACTCTTTTTGGATGAGAGAAAGCAACATAGACGCATTACTAGTACGCTTTGGACAAACTTACTCGAGACAACTTAAAAGAGATACCGCTGACAAACCTCTCACATGCAAAAACTTAAACTCCATAACCAACGGACAAATTGAACGACAGGACTCAGGATACGTTATAAATGAAAACGGAAGACTTGTAAGTCTAGCTAATGCGTCATCAGGGCAACAAGCAACACTACCCATTTTAGTAGGATTAAACAAAGTCAGCGAAGCTTCTGTACAACACACCTACATTGAAGAACCAGAAGCACACATATTCCCAGATGCCCAAAACCTGCTGACCCGATACATAGCAGAAATACACAACCAAACAAGAACGAACATAACATTAACAACCCACAGCCCTTATCTGCTGACAACAGTAAATACACTTATTTATGCGAATACCGTAGCCAGTCAAAGCGAAGAAAAGGCAGCTAAAGTAATGGAAATCATTCCTGAAAGCGAATGGCTAAAAGCAGAAGATGTAGCCGCATACATGGTGAACGAAGACGGAACAGTTCGCTCCATCATGGATGAAGAGACAGGACTAATTGACGCTGACAGCATTGATGATGTTTCCGATGTAATTGGAAGTGAATTCAATAAAATTTTGGATATTGAATTCGAAGAAGAGGCTGCGAATGCCTAAGGATTGCGAGAAAGTACTCAAGAAAAAAAGTCATATTCTTGAAGACAGAAAAACCGGATCAAAAGCATCAGTCAGACTTGAAAATAAAACTCAAACAAAATTTACAGTTATTGAATTTGATGGCTGTGAAATGAAAAACGAAACAGCCTGCGATTATGTCGTCACGACAGATAAACGGGCTTTGTATGTTGAATTGAAAGGTTCAGATGTACGCAAAGCACACAAACAAGTCCTTGTCGCCGTCAATCACTACCAAAAATCACACAGCTCAAAAAGCAAAACTGGAATTATTGCTTTCACAGGAAGACCTAAAGAAAGTAGCTTTATACAAACACAAAAACGAGCATTGATGCTGAAACACAAACTCAAAATGATTTGTGAACGTTCTCCCGTTACTCATAAGCTTTAGCTCTAAAGATCAAAGCCCTCCCCCGGAAATTCCGAAGGAGGGCTTTACTTTATCCCAAACAATTTAAATTTGATAGATCAATCCCGAAACGGCTAAAGCCACTGCAATCAACCACCAAAACGTTTTCCTGAATCCTGCCCAAAAGCTAGACCAAAACCCCAACGATGGTCGTTCCAACTCATAGGTGTACCCATGTCCGCAATTCGGGCACTTGGCAGGCAGATCAGAAATATCCGCCCCGCATTCTATGCAATGGAAATTATCCATTACCTAACCCGAAAAACCCGCGCTCCCTCGGAGCTGTCTTCTACGTTGAAGCCCAGGTCCAAAAGCTTATCGCGCAGGCCGTCGGCTGTGGTAAAGTCTTTGTTTGCTCGGGCAAGTTCGCGTTGTTCGAGCAGCTCTTTGGCCTCTTCGGGCAATGATACGAACGGCACGGGCATGGCCTCATGATCGAGAATGCCTAGGATGTCGTCCACTTCAAGGAGCTGGTCGAGGCAGAACTTTGCTTCCTTGGCGGAAAGCTTACCACTGCCCAGCAGGGAGTTGATGGTCTTGGTGAAGCTGAACAGGATCGGCCAGAAACGGTGCAGCATGAGGTTGTCATTCAGGGCCTGTGAAAGGCCGGACTTGAGGGTGAAGACCTCTTGATCGATGTCCTCGGAAAGCTGGCCGGAATCCCCGGCGTGAATGCTCAAGCCTGCGGCAAGATCCTGCAATTTCTGCTGGTTCTTGACCCACATGGAAATGGACTGTTCGCTGCACACCAGCGGTTTCTTGTAGGATGAAGAAAGCATCCACATACGCACGGCTATGGGCTGACCGGACTGCTCCAAAAGCTCATCCACACAGGGCAATACCGGACCGCCGGGAAGTACAGGCTGGGCCACCATCCACGCCTGCGGAGCGACTCTGGCTCCGGCCCAGATAGCGCGCAGATTTTCCAGATGCGGAAAGCGATGGATTTCCCCGGCAAGCACAAGACTTACTCCGGGCAGACCTTCGAGAGCGGTCACTGCCTGCTGCATAAACCAGCTGGGCCGCACATTACCCCACTCGGTTTCGATGATATCGCCGAGCTTGAGGTCCTGCAGGGTTGCCCGCTTGAGCAGAGTGAAATCTCGCGGATTTTCCTTTACGTAATCATCCATGTCCACGGTCTTGCCAAGGCTTACCTTATCGATATCCATGTTGGACATCTGCCCGTAGCCCTTGTCGCGTGAGATATCAAAATACACGGACCGCAGCTTCTCGTAAGCCAAACCATGAGCGAGCAGAGCTCGGCAAAGCTCCACAGTGCGGTCCACGGACTCCGAGGCACGCTCAAAGCGCATGGACTTGCGCACGCCCAGCAGATAAGCGGCCTTACGTACAGCAGTGGCAATCTCTGTAGAAAAAGTCTCCCGGTCCACACCCCGCTCACGGGAAGCAGCAAGGGTCTGATCCTCAAGGTCAGCCAGCCCAACGAGCGCGGAAACCTTGGCGCCCTCGCGTTCCAGATGACGAGCCAGAACATCGAGCAGCACTATGCGTCTGAACACCTCTGGATCATAAGGATTGTCGAATGACGGTCCCATGGTGAAAAGTCCGGTTTCAGCTTCGGAAATGGAAAGGACACGATCAGCACCGCTGCTCTGATCAAAAATTTTCGGTCCTTTCAAAACCTGCGGACGGAACAACGGGGTGGAAAGGTAGCGTTCACCGCCATCGGGAAAAATCGCCACAACCAGCCCGTCTTCAAGCTCGGAAGCAATAGCGGCAGCCCCGGCCATGGCAGCGCCGGAACTCATACCCACAAATACGCCCTCTTCCTTGGCAAGACGACGGCAGGATTCAAAAGCATCGTTATCCTGTACCCGAATAACGCGGTCCAGCTTCTGCTTGTCGTAGATTCCGGGAGGATAGGATTCCTGCATATTTTTAAGACCCTGAATCTTGTGCCCCGGCTCAGGCTCCACGGCGATCATCTGGATATTCTTGTTAAGCTCCTTGAGCCGCTTGGTGATACCCATGACTGTTCCGGTAGTACCGAGGCAAGCAACAACGTGGGTTACTTTACCTTCGGTCTGATCCCAGATTTCCTGTCCGGTTCCCTCATAATGAGCCTCAATGGAGGCCTCGTTATTATACTGGTCCATGAGCAGATATTTTTCCGGCTCCTCACGGTAGAAACGGTAAGCCTGTTCAATGGCACCGTCAGTAGCAAGGTGGCCGGGGGTGAGCATAATCTCGGCCCCGTAGGCACGCATAATCATCTTACGTTCCTCGGAAGCGGTCTCCGGCATGATCAGCATCAGCTTGTAACCGCGAACAGCACAAGCCATAGCCAGCCCGATTCCGGTATTCCCGGAAGTGGCCTCGATAATAATTTTATCCGGGGTCAGTTCCCCGCTTTTCTCGGCTTTGCGAATCATGGCCCCGGCTGCACGGTCCTTGATGGAACCGCCGGGATTCATGGCTTCCAGCTTGGCCAGAATCTTGACATTTTTATTGGGATTTAGGACCCGCATCTCAACAAGGGGGGTTCCTCCGACCAGCTCAAGAATATCACGCGCAAACATTTTATATAATCCTTTCAACTAATTATCTTTAAGAAAATGAATTTCAGGCCGCGTCCTTTTTACTTCTGGCAATCATTTTGCAAACAAGAGGCAGTAGATCATCAGTGTTTGAAATCCGGGGCAAGGAATGAACCCGGCTAATTACAGCTAATAAACAGTCTGCCAAGGACGGAACAAATGTCAGCCTATCCTTTTCTTAAAGACAACATCGAAGCTCTTGCAACATACAACCCGCCCTTTTATTCCTGGCTGAGCAGTCAGGATATTGACGAAGAGAAACTGAAAGAATCTCTCTTCAAGAATAAGTGGGACATTCTCGACTGGAAAATGGAAAACGGCAGCGGCATGTTTGAATCCGTCACGCCCAACATGATCTACAATAGCTGGCAGGCCAAAGACAAACCCGAGACAAGTGCCACCATCATTGTAGGCTGCAACGTGGGCTACGGTGTCAATCAGGTATTGATGAACACTCCCGACACCCACAAAGTCATTGTCAGCGAGCCGAATCCTGAGATGCTGCTCGCCTGTCTGGGCCAGACCGACTACCGTCCTTTCATGAAGGCCGGCAAGCTCCATTTTTGCCCGGTCGATGAAAACAGCCTGATGAATATCATTAAAGAACTCGACCTTCAATTCGTATACGGCAAAATATATTTGAGGCTGGATATCCCCAGCCAGCAGATCGGACCGGAATACGCCCGCTGGTCCGCAACCATCCGCAACAAGCTGGAATCATTTACCGTTGAGATGACCACCCTGCGCCTGAAGCAGGACGTCATGGTCGGAAACGAACTGGATAACTTTTCGCGCATCCTTGGAGACGGCAGCATTGCTCCGCTCAAGGGCGCAGGACGCGGCATGGGCGCAGTCATTCTCGGCGCAGGTCCATCTCTGGCCCAGTTCGGTCCTGAACTGGCAAAGAATCCCGGACAAGCAGTATTCACCACCTCGCTGCAGGGTCTCCCCGCTGTGCAGAAAACCGGAATCAAGCCCCACTTCTGCATTGGTATTGACTACAACGCATCCATGAGCCGTGTATACGGCCAGTTGGATCATGAATGGGCCAAAGATATTCCACTCATCTACTCTACCAAGCTGGATCACGAAGTACTTGCCGCCTACCCCGGACCGACCATCCCCATGTGGACCGTCGGAGGACTGGGAACCTTTGCCCTGAACAACCATGAAGAAGTTTTTGACGCCGGTAGTAACGTCAGTATCACTCTGGCAAGATTTCTCGACTGGTGCGGATTCAACCATGTTCTGATGGTTGGTCAGGACTTCGCATGGAAAGGTCAGGTTTCCCACGCATCCGGTCACCAGAACTCAGGAGCTCAATACAACCCGGCCATGCTGGTGGAATTGGAAAACGCGGACGGCGAAAAGCTGACCTCCACCATTCAGTACATAACTTCCAAGCGTGAAATGGAAGATGACATCAAGAAACTGCGTGTACCGTTCTACAACCTGTACGGCGGCTGTGCAGTAATCGAAGGCACCCGCAATGTGGATATGAATGCGGTCAACATGGAAGGCCTGCTCTCGGCAGTTCCGGGCAGCATGGAACATTTCAAAACAGCCATTAATATGACCGCAACTCCGCGCAACATCCCGGTATTCGAACCGCGCAGCCCGAGGTGGACAGCATCCCTGAATCACGTCACCAAACGAATGGAAAAACTTTTCCGCAAGCACGGTAAGAATCAGGAAGAAATCCACAAGGCACTACACGAAGTCTATTTCTTCATCAGGCAGGACCTGCTCTACCTGCCTTACCTGTACAACGAAATCCTCGATATGGCGGGGCTGGCAAGGGCAAAGTCACATTACGTGCCCAAAGACCTGCCCCATTACAAGAGGATCATCAAAAAAATCCTGACCAAGGTGCGCCACATGGACCGGGCCATGAACGTGTCCGGCAACCGTAAAGCGGCCTGAAAGGATCAATCAGACAAGAACGTCCAGTAAGTTAATTCATCATAAGGAAGTCCCTTGCAGCACCTGCCCGCTGCAAGGGACTTTCGCATTGAAATTCATAGAAAGATTACAAAAACTTGTACCCGAAATTTATAAAATCATCCTCGTAACGCTCATTTACCAGCTTAATCAGCTCCGGGGTGTAGTAATCCTCAATGTAATCGACCTTATCGGGTCTGGATTTATTTTTATGTGGGATTTCAATCTCTTCCCCAAGCGCAGAAAAGAAACTCTTCATATCGTCAGCAAAATTCTCCAGTCTTAATAGCGTAAAATCATCTAGCAGACCTTCCGGCAAGGTCAAATGTGCTGTCTGAGACATGAAGTGAACATCAGAAAATTCATCCGGGCAAGTAGCTATAATTCTACAGAAATCTTCAAAGTTAAGCTGCCCAACGATTTTACTTAACAAAGGGTACAAAAATTTATTCGGTGCTTCCCGCATTACGTGGGCATATAAGGAAGCAAGTCGTTCATATGGATTTCTGACAATAGCAAATTTCAAATAATCTTCAAAATAAGGATCCGTGATATCGCTACAATTTCTAAGCTCTTTAAACTGGAAACATTGGTCTTTATATTTATCAAAAATCTGCCTTAAAATACCAACAGAACTTGATGCTCCATTCTTACAGATTTCAAGAAATAAAAGTTTTCTGCCCTCAATGACTGAAAAATTCCTGATTCCGATGGGACTTTTATATATAGAAATCGACCTTCCAAGATCGGAAGTAATATATGCAGCCAAAGCTGCAAGTTGCGTTTTACGGCCATTAATATCGATAATACAAATATCTTTAACCTTAGAGAGGTCAATAGCAGCGAAGGTTTGTTCATGGTCATAGTCCAGCAAGTCAACAAAAAAGTGCTTTAACGGTAAGGAAGTACAATCCCCCAACACGTTGCGTACCGCTCCGGGGCCATCTGCTCTACTACTGACATTAAATACATATAAACAGTCATCATCTTCCATATCTGGAAGACTTGAAAAAATGGACATCTTTTTCTCAGGGATTTCGAACAAATCTCTATATACATCTAAAAAACAACAATGTTCCACAAAAACTGAAAAATCTTTACATCCATATGCGTATAACTTTTCTGCAATTTCTTCATAAAAAACAGATGCAACAACTACCTTACAATCCTTAAACATGTTGAGAGTACCTACATTAAAGACAGGAATACAACAAAGTTCTCCAGAACAACTAGTACTATCCATAAAACATCGTATATTTACATCCGGACGAGTTCTATTTAAAGCAAAAAACAATTCCTTTGCCGTTCCTCCAAGGCCATAAATAACGACATCAGAACCAAATTCGATATCATCAAGATTATGAATATAATTATATTTCATAAACACACCATTCCTTTGTACTCATCAAAAACAAAAGTAAACAACTATCTACAGAACTCTATCTTATACCATAATATATAGAACCCTATACACAACTACGATCAAGATGCAATTTAATACGGCAATAACTAAAACCATATTTATCGAAATGATTCCCTTGAATCCTCTCCCGTCAGCGTGTAAACCGTGCCCATGAGTGATAATAAGCAAGACATGCCCTATCTCATGGAAGACGGCACACTGGTTATCCCGTTCTCTTGTCCGGACCACGAATACAAGTACTGGAAAAAGGAAGGAAAAAAACTTTCCGAAGTCCTTGCTGATCTCAATACGGACAAGGAGACATGGTATAAATTCACCACAGACAAGCACCCGGATGATGCTTCTGCAAAGGAAAAATCCGATGATGGCGAGGAGTAGGCAATTGAATTCGTTCATTTTTAAAAACCAGACCCTCTGCCATTACTTTCTGGGCTCCCTGCCCCTGATGCTGATATTCGCAGCCTTTTTTTTCAATTTCGGCAGCGAAGCGGAAGTACTGGCCTTTTTCAAGGCCCATTCACAGGCGCACCCGGATATCAAATCCTTTGCTAAAATCGTGACCAACTGGGGCAACGCAGCCCTTTACCCGATTTACATCTGGTTTCTGATCACAGGGATTAAACAGCGCAAGACGGATAAATCACGGTTGCGTTTTGCCCTCGTTTTTATCGCTGTGCAGTTGGCTGTCAGCCTGATCGCAGTGCGCTTTCTGAAAATAGCCATAGGCAAACCCCGTCCGGGCGAAGGAACATTCTTCGAACCGATGTCAATGAAGGGAGCCTATCATTCCATGCCTTCGGGCCATACATGTGAAATTTACGGGGCAAGCCTGCCCTTGATTCTACGTTACCGAAACCTGCTGCTGACCCTGGGGCTGGGCATTTTTTCCGCAACCGTGGCCTTCAGTCGAATTTACTTGAACTGGCACCATCCCAGCGATGTTTTCTGCGGCTGGATGCTTGGATCAGTAGCCGGATTCGCAATTCACCTTTTTTCCAAAGAGGACTAGTCCATGCGCTATGAAAAAAGACCGTTCATCTGGGACATCATGGAAGCCAACCCGTGGCTCAGTGTCCTGTTCATTCTCTTCCTGCAGTCCATCTTCACCATGGATTACCGTTCACTGTGGTTTTCCGATGAAGTCCGCTATGCCGATGTCTACACCCAGATGATGGATGCCGGACACTGGCTGGTCATGTATTTGAACGGTGTTGCCTACCCGGACAAACCGCCGGTGTACTTCTGGTTCCTATCCCTGATCGACACACTGACTCCGGCAGACGGCATCAGTGTGTTTTTCCTCGGTTCGGCACTTTCCGCTGCCTTTTTCCTGCTTTCCACTGTGGCCTTTGCCCGCACCCTCGGCTGCGGACGCAAGACAGCCCTTGCCACCGGACTGGTGCTGCTGAGCAATATTTTCTTCATCGGCATAGCCCATTATTCGCGTATGGACCTGCTCTTCGGCGGTTTCATCCTCTGGGCCAACATCTGTCTTTATAAAGGCTTTCAGAACCGGGATTCCGGAAGATACTTCCTCTGGGCATTCGGATTCATGGGAATAGCAACCCTAACCAAAGGCCCTCTGGGACTCATCTTCCCCCTGCTCACTGCGGCCTGCTTCCTAATCTGGAAAGGCAAGACAGGACTACTGCGCGACAAAGGACTGCTCAAAGGCCTTGGCATCCTGCTGGCAATCCTGCTGGCCTGGGTTGTCGGAGCACTTGTTGTGGACGGATCATCTTTCATTCACAATATCTTCTACAAGCAAATCTACCAGCGCGCTGTAAGCTCCTTCCACCACGAAGAACCTTTTCAGTATTACCTGATCGCCTTCCCGCTGGCATGGCTGCCGTGGACACTGGCTATCTTCGCCGCACCGCTGAAAAAAAGATTCTCCATTGACCACTGGGTAAAAGTAACTTCCCTGCGCAAGGAATCAGAAAACGAAGGCCGGGACTGGGCATGGATCATGTTCATCAGCGGCTTTGTGCTGCTGACCTGTTTGAGCATCAAGGTTCTGATTTACATCCTGCCCCTTTTCGCCCCCCTCGCCATGCTGACCGCACGTGGACTGCTCGGCGAAGACGGACAGGAACCGGTTCTCAATTCCAAAAAACTATGGTTTGCCATTGGCGGATTCTATCTGCTGCTCGCTGTGGCAGCACCTTTTGCCGAAGTGCTGATCCCCTTTGACATCACCCTGCACGGGCTCTCTTTCACAGTCCTGATCATGGGACTTGCCGGACTGGCCCTGCTTAAATTCAAAGATTCAGGGGCATATAAAGGTTTGCTGGTCATGACCGCAGCCATGGTTCTCTGGCTCCAGCCGCTGGCCCTGATGACCCTGCCCTCGCTTGATCCCCTCATGAGCCCCCGCCAGACCGGGGAAATAATGAGGGAATACGTTGCGGAAGGCAGCTATCCCATAGCCCACAAGATTTATTCCGGCATTTTCTCTTACTACGCCGGAACCAACATACACGAAACCAGCGATCTTGAAGAAATCGAAAAGGTCCTCGCGGAAAAAGACAACGTAATTCTGGTCATGCAGAAAAAATACTACGACCGCTGGGAAAACCGTCCCGAAGGTATCACTGTTGTTAATGAGCAGTTTATCTCTGACCGGCCCTATTTGCTGATTAAAAAATAACCAAACTCGACAATAGAACTCAATAAAACCCAGCTCCCATCTTACAGGGAACTGGGTTTTTTATTTTCCAAAACACCAGTACCGTGCTATCGTCAAACCATAAGCAACAGTCACAACCGGCTATACATCCGATACATTTCATATTTCTGGAGATGATTATGGGACGCTCTAAGAACATACTTTTTATCGACAACGATAAAGAACAGCTGAGAATGCTTGATAAACAACTGAGTGCTTTAAAAAAGCGCTGGCAGGTTGATTACGCTTCAAACAAAGAAGAAGCCATGGAACAGCTTAGGACAAGACCTTATGATATCATTGCCATGGAACTTAATGTCGATGGATTCGAGGGAGATGAACTCCTTGATGAAATCAAATACCGCCAGCCCGGAAGTATCAGGTTCATTATTTCCGAGTCGGTAAATTCAGAGAACTACCTTAAGTTTGTTAAATACGCCCACCAATTCATTACCAAGCCGTATACCCAATCGGAGTTGATCGGAAAAATAAAAAAAAGCCTGCGTCTTAAAAACATCTTTCTTAACGAACGTGCGGCAAAAGGTATTGCTTCAATTGAAGAACTCCCCACCATGCCGGAACTATTCCTCAAGCTTGAAAGAGAGTTGAACAAAGAAGATGTGCTGATCAGCAATATCGGTAAAATGATCGGAGAAGACATGAGCATGACCGCCGGGCTGCTCAAGCTGGTAAATTCGCCATTTTTCGGTCTCTATTCCAAAGTGACCAACCCGGAACAGGCTGTTACCCTACTGGGTTTGGACAACCTCAAAGGACTGGTGCTCGGAATTCATCTGTTCAACTCAACCAAAAATACCAAATTTGATTTTTCCATAGAAGAACTGGGCAAGCACTGCCAATATACAGCCCTCATGGCCCGATCCATCATCAAGGCTGAAGGCGGCAGCAATGAACAGGCCGAACATACCTTTCTTGCCGGCTTTCTGCATGACATAGGTAAACTGGTACTTGCAACATCATATCCGGATGAATACAGTACGATCCTGAGCATAGTGCGTGAAACCAATATTCCGGTACCTGAAGCGGAAAAAGATATTCTGGGATTCACCCATGCAGAAATTGGAGCCTACCTGCTGGCTATCTGGGGATTTGACGAAGACATAATTGAAGCCATTTACTGCCACCACAAGCCACAACGACTGGGCAGCGTTGACTTAAGCCCCGCCGTAGCCATCCATGTCGCGAATTCATTTGACCATGAGTTACGGGTCAAAAACAGTGAATACGCTCCGCACCTGCTTTCTGCTGAATGGCTTGAACAAAATGAATTCAGCTCCAAACTTCCAGAGTGGCTGCAAATTTGCGCAGAAACAATGGAAGAGGATGCAAAAGAAAATTAAAATACAGCCCATCAAATCCTTGCAGACTTGATGGGCTGTAATTTTGTTTCAATAAAATTCGTTTTAAAAACAGGCGCAACTATCCGGTAAACCTGCATGCAATGGGCATCCGCCATCCTGTACCGAAGGCTCTTGAAGTTATCTTAAGCCCCGGCGCGGCCTGCTTGCGCTTGAACTCTGAAATCCTGATTAACCGTAGCACATGCTGAACAGTCTCGGCTTCAAATCCGGTTTCAGCAATGATTTCACTCTCTGCCTTGTGTCCTTCAACCCGCAGTTCGATGATCCGGTCCAGAACATCATATGGGGGAAGAGAATCCTCATCCTTCTGGCCCGGACGCAGTTCTGCGGACGGCGGTTTCTCGATAATCGCCACCGGGATAATCTCGCCCCTGCCCTGCTCGTTCAGCCAGCGGCAGACCCGAAAGACAAGGGTCTTGTACAGGTCTGATATTACAGCCAGACCGCCAGCCATATCACCGTATATGGTGCAATAACCTACTGCCAGTTCACTTTTGTTTCCGGTGGTGACCAGCAACGCGCCCATCTTGTTTGAAATAGCCATGACAAGATTTCCACGGATACGGGACTGGATATTCTCTTCAGTAACGTTGGCGGGCAATCCTTCAAAAGTCGGCGCGAGGGCCTTCTCAAATTGGTTCATGAGTTTGTCGATGGGGATGGTTGTGCAATTGATGCCGATATTTTTCACCAGATCAAGAGAGTCATCAACGCTGCCCTTGCTGGAGTAAGGGGACGGCATAAGCACCCCGGTTACATTCTCGGCACCGAGGGCCTCAGCAGCAACCGCAGCGGTCAGGGCTGAATCAATACCTCCAGAAAGACCAAGCACAACTTTACTGAAGCCGGTCTTGCCGAGATAATCACGCAATCCGAGAACCATGGCCTGCCATGCCTCGGCTTCTTCGCAAAAATCGTCTTCCTCAATGCGTCCGGCAGAACAATCAGATTCAACAATAACCACGTCTTCCTTGAAGCCGTGCCCGCGCGCAACCAGATCGCCGTCGGTATTAAAAGCGCAGCTGCGTCCGTCAAAGACAAGATCATCATTGCCGCCCACCTGATTGGCATAGAAAACCGGAACCTTGTACTTTGAAGCAATATCGCCGAGCAACTTTTCACGAGTCCGCTGCTTGCCTATGCTGAAAGGCGAAGCGGAAAGGTTGACCAGAACATCTGGATTCATATCCATAATCTGCGGAATGGGATTACTTCCGTAACGCCTTCCATTATGGTTTTCACGATCGTTCCAGACATCTTCACAGATAGTCACCCCGATTTTCAGCCCGTCAAACTCAAAGAAATTTATATTTTCAGCAGGTTCAAAATAACGCTGCTCATCAAATACATCATAGGTTGGCAGCAACCATTTATAAAAAACTTTTGGGACAGCTCCATGTTCGATCAGCCATGCGGCGTTGCGCAGAGGATTACCAATTCCCTCATGGTTGAGATCAACTCCACCTGCCAGAAGAGCCATGCCCTCAGGCATGCGTCGGGAAATTTCAGAAACAGCTTCTCGACAACGGCTGACAAAATCCGCATTGAGCAGCAGGTCGCGCGGAGGATAACCGGTCAGGGCAAGTTCAGAGGTCAGGCAAAGTCTTGCACCGCGTTCAGCGGCCCTTTTAACTCCATCAAGGATGAGTTCCACGTTTCCTTCAAGATCGCCAACTGTCAGGTTGAGCTGCAACAGGGCTATTTTCATTTATTCATGTCCGTCCTTAATAAATTTGGGATGGGGAGTACCTAACGTCTGAAAGAACACTTGTCCATTGTCAGGGGACAAATAATTATCAGCCTCTCAGACTCTTAACCTTGCACTGAATATGCTGGAATGCTAAACAGTTGTCTATATCTAAAGCAAAAGCGCGGGAATTTGCCCAATCTATCAACCAACGGATTGAAATTGTTAAAAATAGATAAAGTACAAACCAGAATCGGAGTTCTGATCGTAGCTATTTCCCTAATTTCATTCATTGTTTCCGGGGCATACGATTACAGTTCCATGCGTAGAGACATGCTCGATGAACTCAACCAAAAGGCTGACGGGCTTGTTGAGAGGCTTTCCGAATCCCTGATTACTCCACTCTGGAATGTTGACCAGGCTGCTATCAACCGTATCCTGCTCTCGGAAATGAACGACAAGCGTATCAAGGCCATTCTGGTTACCGAAGACAACGGCAACAATGTTTTTGCCGGAAAGATGCGTGACGAAACGTGGAACATAATCAACTTCAAAAGCTGGCCCATCGGCAAATTCGTTAAACGCAAAACTGAAATTTCAATCATGAACCAGCCCATCGGGGCTGTGGAAATCTTTCTTTCCCCTAAATTCATTGATGATGAGCTATATCAATCGCTCCTCAATTCACTGCTGCGCACCATGCTGCTGGTTATCCTGATTAACCTTGCACTGTTTGTAACCATGCGCAGGATTCTCATTTCCCCCATAACCAAATTAAGCCAGACCGCCAGACAGATTTCGCTGGATAAAAACTACAGTTCACGGGTGCAAATCGAGTGCAGGGGTGAAATGGAAAGCCTCGTCAAAAACTTCAACAATATGCTGCAGCAGATTGAAGAGCAGGACCTTAAGCTCAAACAATATAGCGGACAGTTGCAGGAAAAAATCCATCAAAGCAATAAAAACCTTGAAAAAAGTTATCGCGAGCTGAAAATCATCAACCGTGAACTGGAGGTCGCCAAGGATGAAGCTGAGGCTGCGTCCAAATCCAAAAGTGAATTCATGGCCAATGTCAGCCATGAAATCCGCACTCCCATGAATGCCATCATCGGTATGGCCGACCTGACTATGGAGACCGATCTTTCTTCCAAGCAACGGGAATTCATAAAAATCATTATCAGTTCGGGTAAAGTTCTGCTGCGGCTGATAAACGATATTCTCGACTTCTCGAAAATAGAAGCCGGAAAACTCAGCCTCGAAGAGGTTAATTTCAACCTGCACCAGCTCATTCATGACATCAGCGATCTTTTTGTCGAACAAATGGTCGCCTCACAGACGGAACTGGTTATTGATATCCGGCCCGGCGTGCCTCAACGCATCATCGGTGACCCCTTGCGACTGCGTCAGGTTCTGGTCAACATCACTGCCAATGCTTTTAAATTTACCAGCAAAGGCGAAATCATCATTACTGTTTCAGCAGACCAGATAAATGCCACCAAATCTGAAATTGTATTTGCCATCAAAGATACAGGGATTGGAATACCTGAAGAAGTGCAACCCCATCTTTTTGAAGCCTTCAAGCAGGCGGACGGTTCCACGACACGCAAATACGGGGGAACAGGACTGGGTCTTTCCATCTCCAAACGCATTGTTAATCTCATGGGCGGAAACATCTGGTTCCGCAGCAGGCCGGAAGACGGAAGTACATTTTTCTTCACCATCACTCCTAATGTAGCAGTGGAAACATCCCTGATTGAATTTGAAATTCCGCAGGAGCTGAGAAACAAACCTGTTCTGGTGGTAGACGATAACTTCGCAGTCCGCAGCGTGCTGGTACGCTATCTCAAACAATTCGGATTCCAGCCCACCAGTGTTGCCAGCGCGGAAGAAGGCATCAAACTTATTGAAGAAAAGAAAGATGACCAGTTCAAAATGCTCATCATTGACCTCAAACTGCCCGGCATGAACGGGGATGAAGCAAGTATTGAAATCCGCAAAACATACAGTAAAGAAGAACTCCCCATACTGATGATCACTGCCACAGAGCTTAATACAGCACTGAGTAAAGCCCAAAAAGCTCAAATAAACAGAATGATCAGCAAACCGCTCAAACAGGCCACCCTCTTTAATTCCATCATGGAAACTTTCGGCTATGATGTACCTCAAGAATACTCTTACGAACCTTCAAAGCCGATTAAAGATGAATTCAAATCCTATAGACTGCTTCTTGTTGAAGACAACCCCATAAACCAGCAGGTGGCGGAGCAAATACTGGAGCCCACCGGAATTGAAATTGCTTCAGCCCCTAATGGCGCGGAAGCTGTCAGAATGGTGCAGGAAGCAGGCTATGACATCGTTCTTATGGATATCCAGATGCCGGAAATGGACGGGTATGAGGCAACAACCATAATCCGTAATGACCTGAAAATGAAAAATCTGCCGATCATCGCCATGACAGCACACGCCATGCGCGGCGACAAAGAGAAATGCATTGCTTCCGGCATGGACGATTATATTCCCAAACCTATCGATAAAGAGCAGATGATCAGTATCATCCGCAACCACCTGAAGCAGGAGAAAAAGACGAAACAGCCTGCCGCTTCCTCACCAAAAGAAGAGCCATCCACCACGCAGAGGGATGACACACAATACCGGGAAATAAATGTTTCCGAAGTTCTGGAACGAATTGGCGGAGATATGGGAATCCTGGTCAGCATCCTGCGCAACTTCAGGAGTACAACAAAGATTTCACTGCAGAAATGCGAAAACTGCTGCAAGCCGATCAGCTCAAGGAAGCCGGAGACAAAGCGCACACCTTGAAAGGATCAGCCGCAAACATCTCCGCAAATGAATTGGCTATGGCTGCCCTTGAACTGGAGAAAAGCTGCAAATCAGACCTGAAAGAAGATGCTGAAATCGCCCTTGAAAAAACAACTGAAAAACTCACTCTTCTTTGCGAGGATGTTGCCCTTCTTGAAAAAGATTTTAATTAAGGCAGGCAGATCAGGACACGGTGCATTCATTCAGTTGAAATTAATTCATATTTGAGGCAGAAATCATTAATAAATATTGACTGTAAAAGAGGATTTTAAATATGGCGTTAATGTTTGGAAGCCCCAACCGCAAGACAAACAGGACCATTGAAGATGCTAAAAAAGACCAGCGTCTTGATATGGCCCGCAACCTTTATCTTGGCGGAAAGGTAAAAATTGTGACCACCGAAGAAGTCCCGAACAGGGAAGTTCTTGGAACATTCGGTCTGATCGTCTGCCGAAGCTACAACTTCGACAACGCATTCTACGGCCTCATAGCACAGGCAATTGATGCCAATGCCGATGCCATTGTGGGCTACAGAGAGTCGGTCTCATTCCATCCTGAAGGGGACAAATTCTATTCCTGCTACGGCACTGCCGTTCGCCTGAAAAAAGTTAAATAAAAAAAGGACCGGTATTCCGGTCCTTTTTTTACATTATGACTTCACAGCCTTAATTTTCCAGATATCTTCAGCATATTCCAGCATGGTCCGGTCAGTTGAGAACTTACCCATGCGCGCAGTATTCAAAATTGCCTTGGCGGACCAGATTTCCCTTTCAGCATAATCCCTGTCGATCCGTTTCTGGACATCACTGTATGATTTGAAATCAGCCAGATGCATATACTGCTCATTATCAGTCAGCAGCTTATCGACCAGCCAGCGGAACAGGTCCGGTTCATTGGATGAAAACCTGTTTTCCAATAAGGCGGTAAAAACCTGCCGTATTTCCGGACTGTGGTTGTATATTTCACGGGGATGATAGCTTCCTTCCCGCAAAGCCTTTTCCACCTCTTCCTGCTTCAATCCGAACAGATAGAAATTATCTTGTCCCACCTCTTCCAGCATCTCAATATTTGCGCCATCGTAAGTGCCGACAGTCAAAGCGCCGTTCATGGCAAATTTCATATTTCCAGTACCGGAGGCCTCGGTTCCGGCAGTTGAAATCTGCTCGCTGACATCGCAGGCAGGAATTATCTTCTCCGCAAGGGAAACTCTGTAATCAGGCAGAAAAGCAACCTTAAGCAAGCCTTCCGCACGCGGATCATTATTGACCACATTGGCTACGGAATGAATAAGCTTGATAATCTGCTTGGCCTCCCAGTAACCGGGAGCAGCCTTACCAGCAAAAAGAAAAGCCCGTGAACATGAAGGCTCAACATCATTATCCACCAGCTCAAGGTAGAGATGAATTACGTGTAAAATATTCAGCAGTTGGCGCTTATACTCATGAATACGCTTGGCCTGAATATCGAAAATAGCCTCCGGAGGAATATTAACGTCCAAGGTAGCATTTATGAAATTGCCCAGCTTGATCTTATTGGCTCGCTTGGCTTCCATGAACCTTGAACGGAACTCACTGTCGTTGATGTGCTCTTCCAGTTTATGCAGCTCATTCAAGTCAGTAATCCACCCGTTCCCCAGCGTATCGGTAAGCAATGATGAAAGAGCGGGATTGGCCTTAAGCATCCAACGTCGCGGAGTCACCCCGTTAGTCTTGTTGTTGAATTTCTTCGGGGTAAAATCATAAAAGTCAGGAAACAAACGGGTCTTAACCAACTCGGAATGCAATTCGGAAACCCCGTTTACCGAATGGGAACCGACCACCGCGAGATTGGCCATGCGCACTTTCTTGGTCCCGTCTTCACAGATAAGGGACATGCGTCTCAATTTTTCATTATCACCGGGATACTTGCTCTCAACCTTTTTCAAAAAACGGCTGTTAATTTCATAAATGATCTGTAAATGGCGCGGCAGAACCTTTTCAATCAAGGAAACCGACCACAATTCCAAAGCTTCCGGGAGCAAGGTATGGTTGGTATATGCGCAGGTAGCACTGGTTATTTCCCAAGCCTTCTCCCATTCAATGCGCCTTTCATCCACAAGATAGCGCATCAACTCCACAACAGTCAGGGCCGGATGGGTATCGTTAAGCTGAATGGCAACATAATTTGCAAACTCTTCAAAATTCTTGTTCTGGGCTAAGAACCGGCGGGTAATATCCCGCAATCCGCAAGCTACGAGGAAGTATTCCTGAACCAGCCTTAATTCTTTACCGAAAGAAACGGATTCCGTGGGGTAAAGAACCTTTGAGACCATTTCTGATTCGATCTTGCGTTGCACTGCCCTGATGTAGTCGCCATGATTAAAGATATCCATGTCGAAATTTTCAGAAGCCCTTGCCGCAAATAGACGTAGGTAGTTTACGGTCTTTCCGCCGTAACCTACTACGGGGATATCATAAGGAACTCCTATAATATCATCCCAGTCCACCCACATAGGCAGGTAATCTCCACTGGGGGTAACCGCATTTTCCACCCTACCGTAAAGAGGGACAATAACCGACTGGTCAGGACGGGCAACCTGCAAGGGCATCCCTTCCTTCATCCAGTAATCCGCAAGCTCCTTTTGATAACCGTTGTGGATGGATTGCCGAAACAAACCATACTCGTAATGAATTCCGTAACCGCAGCCGGGCAGATCAAGAGTAGCCAGAGAATCGAGGAAGCAGGCCGCCAGTCTGCCCAATCCCCCGTTACCGAGAGCGGGATCGCGTTCGCTGGCCCTGACTTCGTCCAGATCGTAACCGAGGTCCTTGAAAATATCCTCACAGAGATCTAGAATCTCCATGTTACACAGGTTGTTACCGAGACAACGGCCCAGCAAGTACTCAATGGAAAAATAATACATCCGCTTGGCTTTCACCAGCCGATAGCGGTCACGGGTTTCGATCATCCGTTCAACCAGCCTGTCCCGCAGGGCAAGGGCAAGAGCCTTGCCCGCGTCCCATTCGCTGGCATCCTTAACTTCTTTACTCAACGAATAGATCACATGATTCCGGATGTCCTCGGTGAGGCTCTTGCGGTCATTTTTCTTCTGGACCTTGAAGCTGCTTCTTTTCATGACTCCTCCTAACGGATACGGGGATTAGTCATAGAGTAACAGCTTGAGTGGCCTAAATCCACTTTTATCAAGTATGGAATTAAAAAGAAAAAAGGTCCGGAAGATTCCGGACCAAATTTAATAATAGCGACTAAAGTTACAGCAAAGCATCAACCGGCCAGTTGACCGTTTTCCAAGCGATAAATTGTATCGGAGACTTCTTCCAGCCAAAGATGATCATGGCTGACAATAACAAGTGTCGTGCCTTGCTCTTCACGGGCAGAAACCGAAGCCTTATGGATTAGTTGCGTAGATTCAAAATCAAGGCTGGCTGTTGGCTCATCAAGCAGCAGCACCCGTGGATTCAATACAAGACGCGCGGCAAGGGCAACCCTCTGCGCCTCACCGCCGGAAAGCTCAAACCAGTTGCGATGCAGAAACTTGTCCGGGTCCAAACCAACCTGAATCATGGAATCGCAGACCCTGTCGTGAATATTTCTTTCACCACGAAGCTCAAGGCCGTATGAAACATTTGCTTCCACCGACCTTTTAAGCAGATATGGCTCTTGGGTAAGCATAGTAACTTCGCGTCGCAAGCTCAAATCCGGTTCATCGACCTGGCTGCCGTCATAAAAAATTTTACCGGATTCCGGACTTTCCAGAAAAGCCAGCATACGCATCAGGGTACTCTTGCCGCTGCCGTTATGCCCGGCCAAACCGACAATCGCCCCTTCGCCGACTGAAAATTTTTCAAGGGAGAGAACCTGCCGGCCATTATAGCGCTGGCAGATATTTTCAAGCCTGAACAAATCCTTCATTACTGGCCCGCCCTTTTTCTGACACCGGACATGGAATAGTTAACCGCAAAGGCAATAATCATAAGCACCAGCCCGAGAGCGATACCCATGGCAAACTCCCCCTTGCCTGTTTCAAGGGCAATGGCAGTGGTTATGGTCCGGGTATGCCACTTGATGTTTCCACCGACCATCATGGAAATACCGATCTCAGAAACAATACGCCCGTAAGCTGCTGCAGCAGCAAGGATAAGACTGTAACGGGCCTCCCAAAGGATGGTCCGCAAGATCTGTCCATGTGACGCACCAAGGGTGAGCAGGGTTTGCTTAAGACGCAGGTCGAGATTCTCCACCGCCGTAGCCATCATGGCGATGACGATAGGCAACCCAAGCAGGGTCTGCCCTACAGCAATGCCCGGAATACTGAACAGAAGTTCCATTTCACCCATGGGTCCCCTGCGGGAAAGCATGGCGTATACGAGAAGTCCTATCACGACCGTGGGGAAGGAAAGCATGGTATCGGCAAGAAGGCGCAAACACCTCTTACCGGGAAATTCGTGATAGCCGAGCAGAAAGCCCAAAGGCGCACCGATAATCAGAGTCGCACTGATGGAAATGGTCGTCACGCAGACGGTGGTGTAAATGGCGGAATATGTTTCCGGGTCAGCGGAAAAGAGCAGTACAAATGCCTGCCAGAAGCCGGTTAAAATAAAGTCCATGTACTATTAATCCCTCCCTTTCACATAAATCCTATTAATACCAAACGGCCTTACGGAGAACAAGAACGAAACATAATATAAAAAGGGGAGGGAAAATGAGTGGAACTCCATAGGAATTCCACTCATGAACTATTATTTATTGTGCGTTGGGAATGAAGAGTTTTTTACCGAGCAGCTTGAAGTTACCGATAGCTTTCTGGGTGTTGGGGGAAGCCATCCACTCGGAAAATTTGGTTGCCAGTTCGTATTTTGCATTCTCGCAGTTGGCAGGGTTAACAGCCAGCACGCTGTACTGGTTGAAGAGAGACTTGTCGCCTTCTACCAGTACTTTCAGTTCGGGGGAACCGTTCTTGTTTGCGCTGTATTTAATGTAGGTGCCGCGGTCGGTCATGATGTATGCATCGCGCTCTTCAGCAACGGTGATACTTTTGATCATGCCCTGACCTGTCTGGATGTACCATTCTGCTTTATCGGGAACAGCCATGCCTGCAACTTTCCAGAGGGAAATTTCTTTTTTGTTGGTACCGGAGTTGTCGCCGCGGCTGACGAAAGCAGCTTTTGCATCTGCAACAGCTTTCATAGCCTGCACAACCGGAAGACCTTTAATGCCTGCGGGGTCGGAATCGGGACCGATGATTACGAAGTCGTTGTACATTACTTCGCGGCGGTCTTTGAGAGCGCCCATATCAACATATTTTTTTTCGGCTGCGGGAGCGTGAACCATAAGAACATCTACGTCGCAGTTCTGACCCATTTTGAGAGCCTTACCGGTGCCTACGGCAGTCCACTTCAGCTCGATGCCGGTATCTTTTTCAAACATGGGAGCAAGTTCATCAAGCAGACCGGTGTTATCTGTGCTGGTGGTGGTAGCCATCATCAGCGTTTCAGCTTTTACCAGTCCCGGAGCAACGAGCAGTGAAACGAGAGCGAGAGTAAGCAGCAATACTTTAAATTTTTTCATTTTTCCTCCAAAAAGAACTCTGTTTAAAATTCGTAAATTCCAGATCATCCGCAAATTGAAGTCACGCCAGAGAATAGGCTGGACTAGTGTATGGATAGACCAGAAAGGACGCTCTATGTCAATATGAGCACAATTATACTCTTAGTCTTAACCTGATTTTGCACCAAAAGGGTGCTGAAATAGAAGCAGAAACTAAGGCCTTGCCCGCAAAGCCTGTTACCCCTATGCTTAATAAAATATATCAGGTGGAGCATGATGAAAGAAAGTTTCAGCTATACAGTAAAAGAATATTGCGGTGGTGAGTTCAAGGATAAAGAGATCAGCAGCATCCTTGAAGTACCTTTGACCATCAACCTTAACGGGCGTGAAGTAGTGACCCTGCTGACCACGGCCCGCTACCCTGATTATCTGGCTGTGGGTTTTCTGAAATCAGACGCCTATATCTCCACCCGCGACCAGATTACCGACCTGAAGATTACGGAGCATGAAGACCGCATTATCGCGGATATCAGCACCAGCCATGATCCGTGGAAAGGCCGCGTTCTCGAATATTCCATTACTTCCGGTTGCGGTAAGGGTACAAACTTCGGACGCAATGTTTCCACCATCTCCAAACGGACCATCACCTCGGAACTGACAGTCACACCGGAGCAGATCCTGACCCACGCCAATGAACTGCACTCGCGGTCCACTCTGTATAACAAGACCCGCGGCTGCCATAATTCATCCCTTTGCACGCCGGAAGAGATGCTCTACTTCCGCGAGGATATCGGACGCCACAACGCCATCGACATGATCGTAGGCCAGTGCTTTCTTGAAAACGTACCCACTGACGGTAAAATGATCGTCTCCACCGGACGCGTAGCATCGGAAATCCTGCTTAAGGCCGTACGCATCGGAGTTCCCATACTCGCCTCCACTGCCGTGGCAACCAGTTTTTCTGTGGAACTGGCCCGCAAAATCGGCATCACTCTCGTCGGAAACATCAGCAAAACCGGATTCTGGGTTTACAACGATCAGGGCCGAATCAAAGGATTGTAATTTTTCCGCACAATTAAATTATACCATTTAAGCCATAATATTTTTTTCTCATAATCGATTAGACTTTGTGCCAAAACGCGATTAATTAACACTCTTATGCAGGTGCCACTATTAAGGCATATGCTTTTTTTAACAGGAATGAAATAAACTCGGCCGCCCTACAGCCGGGTTCCTTTAAGGAGTGTTTTTTATAATGAATTTCGATTACAGCAGTGCCAAAGAACAGCTGGATAAAAAAATATCCGAGCTGCGGAAAAAGCCTTTCCTCCCGGAAGAGCTTGTTAATTTAATTTCAAATGTTGCCGCAATCCAGTTGGAGGCGCAGCAGCACTCCTCCCCGATCATTCCGACGGACCTCGCTCCTGACGATGCCAACCTGCAAGGACGCCCTTTGCTCGCCCGTGAGGATTTTACCTACGACTATGAACAGGCATGCAAGCTTGTTGCTGAACTGGCAGAGCTGGTAGGCAGGGAAGAAGGGCCCATCGCCGAAGCAACCGCAATGATCACCGCAGCCATCAAGTCCGGCGAGCTGGACCTGAAGCAGGCTTTCAAGGCCTACCTTGAAACCGATGATGACTTCTTCATGGACTGGGCGGAAAAAATGCCCGAAGCACCGCGCACCCTCAGCTTTCTAGTTCAGTCTGCACTGACTCCTTCCATTAAGGCTGTTGCTGCAGCACTTGAAGAAAAGCTCCCCCATCAGCAGGCAGACACATCTGAACGGGCCGACAGCGCCGAAATTGATTTCGAACTGGAGCAGCCTGCACCGCGCAGCCACGGACACTGTCCTATCTGCGGCTCCGTGCCTTTCATGCACACCCTGCATCACAAGCAGGGCTTCCGCTACGCCAACTGTTCCTTCTGCCATACCGAATACCGTGTCCGCCGCATGGCCTGTGCCTACTGCGACAACACCAACGCGGAAAGCCTTAAATTTTTCACCGTGGAAGAAGCACCGGGATATCGTGTAGATGTCTGCGATTCCTGCAAGACCTACATGAAAACCGCAGATTTCAGGGAAGTGGACAAAGTTTCCGTACCCGCACTCAATGATCTTGAATCCCTGCCGCTGGATTTTGTAGCAGTGGAGGAAGGATACAACCGGGGTACCCTCTCCGTCTGGGGATTCTAAAATGGTACTCACCGACAAGATAGGCCGCACGGTTAATTACCTGCGGCTGAGCGTTACCGACCGCTGCAACCTGCGTTGCATGTATTGCGTGACCAAAGATTTCAAGCACATCCCCCACCCGGACATCCTGCGCTACGAGGAAATGCTCCGTCTGGTTGATCTTGCTGCTTCCATGAATATTTCCAAGCTGCGCCTGACCGGTGGTGAACCATTTGCCCGTAAGGGATTCATGGATTTCATTTCACAAGTCATGAACAGCCACCCGGAACTAGACCTGCGCATAACCACCAACGGAACCCTGATCGAGCCGCTGGTGCCTGAGCTTAAAAAAATCGGGGTCAGCAGGCTGAACATTTCCCTCGATACACTTGACCGGGAAACCTTCAAGGAAGTTACCGGACGAGATCATTTAAATGATGTGCTGGCTTCCATCACCACCTGCCTCTCTGCCGGAATCAGGGTTAAGGTCAATGCCGTGGCCATGAAAGGAATCAACGACAAAGAGCTCAGTTCCTTCATCGATTTTGCGCGTGAAAATCCCATCGACATGCGCTTCATCGAATTCATGCCCATGGGCGACGAGACCAAATCCGACAGCAGGTTCTGGTCCGCTGATGATATCCTTGAGCAAGGCAGAGAATACGTTAACCTGATCCCGGTAAAACGTACTGCCGAAAACCGCGGTCCCGCGCGCATGTACTCTATCGAAGGCGGTAAGGGGCGGCTGGGTCTCATTTCTCCCGTAAGCTCCCATTTCTGCGCCACCTGCAACAGGTTGCGCATCACCTCCGACGGTCAGCTGCGCACCTGTCTTTTCTCAGACAAGACATACGGACTGCGCGATATTTTAAGAAATCCCGAGTTGGATGATGATGCCCTGCGCAAGGTAATTGCGGAGGCAACTCTCGATAAACCGCTGGGATACCATCTACTGGAACAAAGATCAGGAAGTGAAGGTGTATGCGAAACACAGATGTCGGCGATAGGCGGATAGAAGGATCTTCTATGGGAACTGTTTCCGAAAACAGGGATGAATTTCTGGCGCGCCTGACGTCTTCTGAAGATGAAGCCAGAAAATTCCTGCTGCACAAAGCCTTGGGAGATCGCAAACCTTTCTGCCCCCGCTGCCGCGAGCACAAGCTCTACAATCTCAACGGTGACCGCTACCGCTGCTCCTCGTGCAAGTATACCTTTCAGGATTTCAGCGGCCGCTGGATCAACAACGGCGGCCTTTCCGCCCGCGAATGGGTGCGCCTGATCCAGATGTTCGCCGAGGATCACACCGCACATGCAATCTCACTTGATCTGGAGCTTTCCTATAACGCGACCTACAAGGCAATTACCGCCCTGCGTTTCGCAATTCTAGCACAGGCAATCGATGCCCAGCAGTTGCTAAGCCCTGAGACCGGGTTGCATAAGCACCTCAAGAACAAAAAGCTGACCGGAGTGCCTTCCAAGAAAACCACCGGAGCCATCCCCGTATTCGGGATAATGGAAAAGAACGGCTGGGTGTTCATCGATTTGATGCAGAACATCACTGCGGAATCGGTGTTCCACTTCAACCACAACTTCCACCTCAAGCTGGTCCGGCACGGAAGCATTATCCACACCGACCGCTACCAGAAGTACGATTCCCTGATCCTCTGCGGAGATGATTCCCTGCCGCTGGATTACATCCGCAAATACCCGGATGTCACCCCGCACATAGAAATATCAGGTGGAGAGTTCTGGCAATTCGCACGTCAGCGTTTCAAGCGCTACAAAGGAATATCCCCACATCGCTTTCCTTTATATCTGAAGGAACTGGAATTTAGATTCAACAATCGTTCGAAAGATTTGTTTGATTTATTGACTAGTTATATTTGTAAGATTGTTCCTGACGTGGATTAGGGATTTTTAGTTACCCGAAATCATAAAACTATATTGAAATTTAGCAATCCGTTGGTTATGTGAACTCATATAAAACAAATAGGGGTTTAATATGAGTTCTAACAATATGCCTATACTTGCAAATTTCCCTACTCTTGAATCGATTTGTTCAGGAAATAGCCTTACGGACAACCTCGCAACTCTTCTTGGGGGAATAGTCAATGCCGATGGCATCGTGACTATCGAGGAAATTCAGCAATTAGATAATGTGTATGAATTGGTGTTTGGTAAAAAGAAAGGACAGAGATTGGATGTTCGGGCTAAAACTTTATATAAAATATTAAATCCAGCCAGCGAGATCGACCTAGTTATCAAATCAGTGTGCAAAGGGGCCAAGGAATCAGTCCTGGGACATGACACGAAAGAAAGGATTTTGAATGGATTTATCCAAGTAATCAATGACTCCCATCAATTAGATTCTAATGGTGCCAACATTTTGATAAAGTTATATGAGGGATTTGAATTAGACTCCCCCTCTATAAAAGAAAACCTCGAGCAACTCGTAAAAGCTGAACCCTCATTAAAATACACTGAGTATATCAAATCTTTTGGAATAACATTCAAGGTCACAAATCCTTTTTCGCGAAAGGAATCTGGAATCAGTACCTTCACACCTGAGACATGGAAATTTAATCGAGAAATGGCGGCAAGCATTAGAGAGATTGAAGGCATTGCATCTCAAATTGAAAGCGGAGACCTTCTTTCAGAGTGTTCAAGCTTATTCGATATGCTCCAAGAGCAGCCGTTCAAAATAGTTATCTGCGGGGAAGTAAAAAGGGGAAAAAGTACTCTTTTCAACGCCTTATTAGGCAAGACAATAAGTCCTGTCAGAGAAGGGTTAGCAGAAACTGCTACAAATTTTAAAATTCAGCATGCCAAAACACCCAGCTATTCAGGCACGTGGCTTTCTGAAGAGTCATTAGACAAATTTAAAATATTTTTATCTGAAAATGGGCATGAACATGAACTCAACTCATTAGATGAGATCATCAGTCAATGTAATTTCGAGGCTGGCGGGTTAATTAATTCAATCGAATCTTATGACGATGTTATTGCGTACACTTCTGCCAAAGGTGAGTTCAGTTGTCTTGTAGAAGACATAATCTACTCAGATGAAATAGAACTTCTGAAAGATGGGGCTGTATTAGTTGATACGCCCGGCCTTAATGATCCCATTGGTATAAGAAATGATTTTTCGTTAACTGAGAGCCTTACAGCAGACTGTATTCTCTTTGTTGTTAGCGCGAAAGCAATAGGCGCATCTGAAATTGAATACCTGAAACGGATCATTAATGAAGGTAGAGCGGTAAACCTCATTCTAGCTATTAGTCATATTGATCAAATTTCTGAAGTCAGTCGTGATGAAATTATTGCCGATAGGGTAGGACTGGTTGAAAAGTTGTGTGCTGACTCAAGTGTGTCGCTACTTGGCTGTGTTCCTGTAAATGCACTGCAAGCGATGGAATCTAGATGTTCTGATAAATATACACAAATAAATGATACTACAGGATTAAGCTCAATCATCAAGTTGATTGAAAGTAATTTAAAGGATGACAATCACAACTCAAATTATCGGGAAAAGGTAAAAGAGAAGCATAAAAACTTACTCTTGCTGGCTGAGAAATGTAGCCAAGAGTATGCTGAAAGAATGCAGAATAATTTACCTTCTGACGATATTATGGATTTGCTTGAAACCAACTCGGAAACTATCAAAAACACATGTGATAAGCTTGTTCTTTTGTTAAGGGAAAGACTGGCAAAAATTAACGCAGATGCCGATCATATGGTAGCTGACTTTCTGGGACAGTTTGAAACAGCTCGTAAGGCTAGTAATGAGTCATTAGAAAGGGCAATCAGAGAAAAGGTAGAATATCTTGGTTCCAAATTTGCCAAGGAGGATGAATGGAAGGATTTCGATTCTCATACTTCGGTAGCAATTGTCAATAACTGGTTTGATCCTGTTCAGGAAAATTTGAAAAAATGCTTCCAAGAATGGGACCGTCAGAAGAAAGGATTTGATGATACCAACAAAAAAGAGATTGCGTGCAATATTTCAGTTCTTCAAGAGAGTGCTCAAGGGATAGCGAAGGCTTGTTCAGTTGACAGTTCCTTACAGCACTTGTCAGCCTCGATTAATTCAACAATGAAGAATGGTGAGAAGATAGCTTTAGGAGCAGGAGCAACTTCAATGTTAATGTCAGGGACTTCATTAGCTACCTTAGCTCCAACTGTTGCCAATCCTGTAACCTTATCAGCTCTTGCCGCAGTAGCGGCTCTTTATGGAGTAATAAGGCTCTTAACTAGTGAGAAGAAAGCAAAGGAACAGTTTATAAATAAAAAAATGAAAGGGTATGATGAGCTTCTGTCAGAACAGGTAAAACCATTAGGAGAATCTCTGAAAAGTTCGGCTTATGAACTAAAACAAGAGTTTTTAAGATCGGCAGAAAGGCAATATATACCAACTCTCACCGACGCACTTGTACTGGTTCAATACAACCGTTTGTATCTTGATGTACTGAAGAAGTCATCTGAAGGGGTTCCACACATAATGGACGCAATCCAGACTAAGCTTAAAGCTGTTGAAGCATAAGTATCAGGCAAAAGCGTTATCTTGAGCGTTTATAAAATACTCAGCCCCGCACAACCAAGTTGTGCGGGGCTTTCCCATAAAAAAATATCAAATCAATCTTAACCCTTAATAACCATATCCTTCCCCTGCGCCTTAGACTCATACATAGCCTTATCTGCCCTCACGATCAGAGAATCCAAGGTATCTGCATCAGCATACTGAGCAACACCGCAGCTGACTGTAACCCTCTCACCGCAATCACTTGAAACAAGATCATCGTTGCACGCATCAGCTACGGCAGTTCTGATTCTCTCGGCAATATCAAAGGCAAGATCAATTTCACCATCTACAAAAAGAAGGAACTCATCCCCTCCCCAGCGGGCGCAAAAATCTGAATCACGTACAGAAGAGCGTATAATAGAAGAAATATGCTTGAGTATGCGGTCCCCTTCCAAATGACCGCATTTGTCATTGACTGCTTTGAACCCATCAATATCCAATAAGATAATAGAAAAAGGACCGGATTTCTTCTTGATGCCGGAAACTGCGGACTCAAAAAAACGTTCAAATGATCGCCGATTTCCTAAACCGGTCAACTCATCAGAATCAGCTTGCTGTTCCAAACGTAACTGGAAATGATTGATCACAAGAATGCTTAAAACCACAATGAAAAGAGTAGCTATTCCACCAACGATAATCGTACGCACAAAATTATGCCGTGCAGCATCAAGCAACACGGTTTCATTCTGCTCTACAATGAGCCACCACTCCAGCTCCGGGATATAGCGCGAAGTCAAAAATATACGATCACCGGCATACTCAAATTCATATGTTGCAGGCTCAGCAGGGTTGCTCAAAACCTGCGCGGCAATCGTACCATGCCCCGGCATATGCCTTAGGTTTATGTTTTCGATCATTCCGACTTTATGGTGAACCTGTATAAGACCGTTCCCATCAACCAAAAAAATGATTTTACCGTATTTTTCTGAAAACTTTTCCAATAATCTGGAAACATTGTCCATCTTCAATCCGACACCGGTAACTCCCAGCAGTTTACCATCATCACTGGTCAGACGGTGATTGATAAAAACAGTCAGGATATTGTCAGCTGCTTCATTGGAATCCACATCCAAATCATGGTCCTCACCACTGCCGACAAAATCATAATACCAGACATCGTGTTCATCTTTTTGGGAAATGGTTTTGAGAATTCCTCCCGGATAATAGTACTTACCTGTTTCAGCGGAAACGAAAAAGGCGCTGAAAAATCCATACTTATCCTGAATCTCTCCCAGATATCGCTCAATCTTAGAAATGTTATTTTCTCCGCCTGCGGCCCAATCCTTAAGAAAGGTATCATTAGCCATAAGGGAAGATACAAATAAAGGCCGCATCAGTACGGTCTGAATTTCGGAATAAATATTATCGCGGGTCAGGGGAAGGGAGGAGTTAACTATATCCCGATGAATCTTTTTGCGGGATTCGTTATAGTTAAAAAGGCTGATTGAAATAAATGCAGAGACAAGAATCAAAGTCAAAACGAATATCAACTTTACCCGAACAGTCATTTCCCCTCCTAAAACAAACTGCCCTGCCCGCCGGAAGCAACCTTCTGGAGATGCTGGTAAGCCCGGGCAGTAGCAACACGCCCTCTCGGTGTACGCTTCATGAAACCGCACTGGATCAGGTATGGCTCATAAATTTCCTCAATGGTTCGCACTTCCTCGGAACAGGCCACGGCAATGGTTTTAACACCTACAGGACCGCCGCCAAACTGATCAATCAAAATAGAAAGAATCTTGCGATCCATATAATCCAAGCCTAACGGATCAACATCAAGCTTATTCAGGGCCATGTCAGCCAGTTCGCCAGTCACTACCCCATCTCCGTGCACTGTAGCGAAATCGCGCACCCTGCGCAGCAGACGGTTCGCGATACGCGGTGTGCCGCGTGAACGCTTGCCGATAATCAGCGCGCCTTCATCGGTAACCTTGAGATCGAAAATACGGGAAGCACGGGTAACGATGCGAGCCAATTCTTCGGGGGAATAAAATTCCAAACGGAAGATACAGCCGAAACGGTCACGCAGGGGTGAAGTCAGCAATCCCAGGCGGGTTGTAGCCCCTACGAGAGTAAACGGCTCAAGGTCGATCTTTACGGTACGGGCGGCAGGTCCCTGTCCGATGATCAGGTCGATGTTGAAATCTTCCATGGCCGGATAGAGCACTTCCTCGACTGTGGCAGGCACACGGTGGATTTCGTCGATGAAAAGAATATCGTTGCGGGACAGGTTGGTCAGGATGGCGGCGAGGTCTCCGCTGCGCTCCAAAACCGGACCGGAGGTGGAAATGAGGTTAACTCCCAGCTCGGAAGCGATGATCCGCGCAAGGGTGGTCTTACCCAGACCGGGGTTACCGTAGAAAAGGGCATGGTCCATGGCGTTGCCGCGCCCGCGCGCAGCCTGAATGAATACATCAAGGTTGTCGCGCAGGTCGTCCTGCCCAATAAAATCGGACAGCCGTTGCGGTCTGATGTGATCGTCTGAACCGTTGTTTTCCATCATATTCCGGTACTGCCTGCTGAAAAATTACTTGTTCTGGGAAATCTTTTTCAAAGCTACGCGGATAGCTCCACCAGCGTCAAGGTCGGGCTCTTCATCAAATATATTCTTAAGGAAATCGCGCACTTCATCATCTGCGTAACCGAGGTTGCGCAGTCCGGAAAGAGCATCAAGAAATTCACTGCGGTCACCTTCCACAGGGCAGGCACCGCTGCGCACTGTGGCGGATTTCAGGGTTTCCATCTTGTCCTTGAGGGACCAGAGAATCTGGCGCGCGGACTTGGGCCCGATACCGGGAACGATGGACAGCGTCTTCACGTCCTCGCGGAAAACGAGATCCTGCAAATCCTTGGGACCGAACTGGGAAAGGATCGCCAGCGCTTTTTTGGGGCCAAGGCGGTCGACGGAAATAAGGGTACGAAAAACCTCGCGGTCATCAAAGCAGGGAAAACCGTAAAGATCAAAAGCATCTTCGCGGATCACTGAATGAACGTAGAAGGTCACATCCGATCCAGATTCCGGCAGGGTCGAGATAGCGGTAAGGGTCAGGTAAAGTTCATAGCCCACTCCGCCGGGAGTGAGTATAATGCAGGACTTGTCTGTGGCCTCTAGGAGCTTACCATGGATATAGGCGATCATCTTCCGGCTACCTTTGAGAATCTTCGTTCATTGAGGTGGCAGATCGCAATGCCCAGCGCATCGGTGGTATCGTTGGCCCACTTGGTGTTTTTCACCCCAAGGATGCGCTCCACCATGAAGGCGACCTGCGATTTATCAGCCCGTCCGCTGCCCACGAGGTTGCTTTTAACCTTGGTGGGTTCATACCCGGAAACCACAAGGCCGGATACGGCGCAGGCAGCCATGGCTGCACCACGGGCCTGTCCCAGCTTGAGAGCTGAAGCCGGATTGGAGGCGACAAACGCATTTTCGATTGCCGCCTCATCCGGTGAATATTCTTTTATGAGCTCGGCTATACGGGAGTATATCTCCCCCAGCCTTGCGCACATGGGCTCTTTGGTATTGGTACGGATTGTCCCGGCATCCACAAGGGATACCTGTCCGGAAAGTTCTCTGACGATACCGTATCCGGTAACGCGGGTTCCGGGGTCAATACCGATAATGACAATACCTGATCCGCCCATCTAGTCTTCCATTTCAGCCATGAGCTCATCGGGGAAGTCAGCGTTAACGTGTACATTCTGTACATCTTCGTTGTCTTCCAGCTTTTCCATGAGGTTCATGAGCTTCTTAGCGGTAGGAACGTCAACTTCCACGAGGTTCTTAGGCACGAAAGCGAGGTCGGAGCTTGTTGCTTCACATTCTGCTTCTTCAAAAGCCTTCTGAACTGCGCTGAAATCTTCGGGCATGCAGTGAACTTCGAGGGAATCGTCTTCAGCGATTACGTCCTCGGCACCTGCTTCAAGGCCGATTTCCAGCAGCTGGTCTTCGGTGTACTTTTCTGCATCAAAAACCATGACGCCTTTTTTATCGAACATCCATGCAACGCAACCTGCTTCACCCATGGAGCCGCCGCCCTTACCCAGAGCGTGACGAACTTCGGCAACAGTACGGTTCTTGTTGTCGGTAGCTGCTTCAACAAGTATAGCTACACCGCCGGGACCGTAACCTTCGTACATAACTTCAGAAATGTCACCACCGGCCAGTTCGCCGGTACCTTTTTTGATTGCGGTATCGATCTTATCGTTAGGCATGTTCACTGCTTTCGCCTTGGAGATGGCGAGGCGCAGGGAGGGGTTCATTGCCGGATCGCCTCCGCCCTTGGCTGCAAGGATGATATCCTTTGCCATTTTGGTGAAAATCTTACCGCGCTTGGCGTCCTGTCTACCTTTTCTGTGCTGGATGTTAGCCCATTTACTATGTCCGGCCATATTTTCCTCCTGAGAATATCAAAGTCCCGTCACTCTTAAATTTGGCGGGACAGTATTTATAATATATGCATGAAGAACCAGTCTTCTTACTCTTCATTGCCGCGAAAGCCAAGTCCTACGACAAAGAACTCCTTGCTTTCCTCTCTGCAGCTCTTCGGCTTGAATCTTTTTACCTTGGAAAACATCTTGCGTAGAGAGTTGATGTATTCATTAACGTCGGGGCCATCGAAAATTTTAACGATAAAATGCCCACCCTGCTTAAGCCTGCTAGGCACGATATCACGTGCACGTTCGCAAAGCTCAAGGGAATTGGCCTGATCGGCAAACTTAACCCCGGTTGTCTTGGGCGCCATATCACTAATGATAAGGTCGTAGGGCAACTGCTTATCCATTGCAGCCAAAAGCTCCGGGGAATCCTCGAAAACGTCGGCCTGCAGGAAAGTTGCGTTATCCGGAAAGACGGTATCAGTAGACTGAATATCTACTGCAAGCACACGTCCGGTGTCCCCTACTTTCTTAGCGGCAAACAGGCTCCATGAACCGGGGGCAGCCCCGAGATCCATAACATTCTGGCCTTTTTCGAAAACTTTGAAGCGCTTGTCCAGTTCCTGAAGCTTGTACACGGAACGGGCGGGATAGTTTTCTTTTTTGGCCCTTTTGAAATAATGGTCGCGATATTGTTTCATAATCTGATTTATGTTTCGCAGTGATCCGCAAAAGACTTTTGCAACCGACTGCGTTATAAGGTGACTGGAAATTAACTTATTACGGCCCGCAAGCCAAGTATCGTAAGCAATGCAACGCCCCGAAAGAATCCGCATAAAGAACGAATCAGGTCAGCAGCAATCACTTCCCGAAGGTGACAGATATTTTCAGGACCTCGGCGGCGAAGGGGAAATCCTTTTTCTCGGTCTTGGCCCTAATCCGTCCGTAGCCGCGCAGATTTTTCCGCAGGCGAAAAATTTATACTACCTTGAATGCCCGCAGCACAGCGCACAGTTGCCCGAAGGGTATACAATCCCGTCACGATTTAAGCAACTCAACACGGAGCCTGCAATCGATCTATCCGGCTTCCGGGTAATTCTCTATACTCCCGGCAAACGACTGTTTCCCTCTTTCTGGGAACCTCTGCTCGCCAAACTGACCGTGAAACGCACCGGAGTAATGCGTAAAAGCCACAGCAAAACAATCTGGCTTCCGGGCGACGACAACTCATTGCTAATCCCGGAACTCTGCCACGCATTCGAGAGCGAGGGGTTCTCTTACAGGGTTATTGATCCGGACGCAATGCGCAAAAATCTGGTATCCCTGCTGCACAGCGAATTGCCGGAACTGGTCTTAAGCGTCAATTTTAACGGCCTTGATAATGCAGGTGAAACTTACTTCATACTTCGCGAAGCCGGAATTAAAGTGGCAGTATGGATGGTGGATAATCCCTTCCATATCTTGTCCGGCATTAAATCCACGTACTGGCGGAAAGTTCCGCTCATGGTTACTGACCATTGGTTTATCCCCGTCCTTGAAGAGCACGGAGCTCAAAAAGTCGAGCACCTGCCTTTAGCCACCGACCCGCAAATATTCAATACGGGGGTAGTTCCATATCCGGCTTTGGAAGAACGCACTGTTTTCGTTGGCCGCTCCAGTTTCCCAGCCAAGGACAACTTTTTCTCCGGCTGTGCATTTAATATAGAGGACGAAAAAGCAGCCCTGAAGGCTATCGAAAACGCAACAAAGCCAAATTTTGAATGGTGGGCTAAGCGAGAGAACATTGAAAAGCTCTGGCCCGGTAGGGAGGTTCGTTCAACAGGATACAGGACCGAACAATCAGGACTGCTCTGGAGGATTTTGTCATTGCAGAAAGCCGGAAGCGAACTCACGGTTTTCGGAGATGACGGCTGGCGACAATACCTGCCCGACGCAGATATTCGGCCCCCTGTTGATTATTTTACCATCCTGCCCGGAATCTACGCCGGTGCCGGGATCAACCTGAACATGACCAGCCCGCTCCTGCCCTGCGGCCTGACCCAACGCAATTTCGATGTCTGGGCTGCCGGAGGCTTCCTTTTAAGCGACTACACGCCGGGCTTATCCATTTTCCCGGAAGAACTTCTCACTTACTGCACCTTCAAGACACCTGCGGAGCTGCCCGTAAAAATTGAATTCATTAAAAGTAATCCGCAACGGCAAAAAGAGCTTTCAAAAAATTGGCATGAACATATAATGAAAGAACACACATATAAGAACAGAGTTCGTAAGATCTTAAATTTTCTTATTTAAATATACTTTAAACAAAACGGCACAGCTTTTGCTTTATCTGCACTCAGAAACTCTAATCAAGGATGATGACGAGATGCGGAAATTAATATTTTGCCTTGCCCTGCTAGCTTTGACCTGCATGAGCGGATGCTCCGCTTCAGTGCTTATCCCACCGTTACCCGGACCTATGATGATTCCGTCATCAGTCGGTACATTTTACAATGCCTATGCCATCAGCACAGATGAGCGCGGCTTCCAGACTATCGTTGAAGACGAAATGCTTGAAACCAGCATTCAGTCTGAAATTATCAACGAAAAGAATCTCAATATCATGGACCTGAGCACCTATGCATACAACGGGCACGTTTATGTGGTCGGAGAATACGATAACAAGGAAGATTTTCAGCTGATCCGCAAGATTGTCAGAAAAAACAAGAACGTCAATTCCCTTACTACCTATCTGTTCGCTGAAGACGAGAATGCATGCGCTAAGACGGATGACTATATGATCCAAATGGCAGTAAAAAGCGCACTGCTGAATGATGACTCCGTATGGGGAGCCAACGTGGCAGTTAAATCAGTACAATGCAATGTGGTACTTATGGGCAGGGTCGCCAGCATAAATGAAGCGGTCAAGGCCAAGCAGATAGCCGCAGGAGTTAACGGGGTGAAGGGAGTAAAGTCATTCATCCGCTCCACCCGACAGAACAAATATCTAGGGCAACAGCAAAGAATAGCTGATGCAATGCGTTAACTTAAGATGTCACTTCTGAAACTTAAAGTGAATAATGATTCCGCAGAAGTTCTTTAGTAAGCTCAAGATCTCCTGCTTTGACGGCATCAACAATATCTTTGTGTTCTTGCGCATGTACGCCGAGATCAACGCCGTTCTCCAAATGCTGTTTTACCAAGGTGAACATCCAGTAATCGTTAGCCAGAGCTTCCCATGAACGGACAAGTGAACAGTTTCCGGAACACTCCATGATCGTCCTGTGAAAATCAAGATCAGCCTGACCTAAGGCAGTCATATCCTGACGCTCAACTCCGTCAAACATACTTTCGACAGCGGACATAAGGCCTTCAACGTCAATCCTGTTCAGCTCGTACCCCCAGCTGAGAGCCAGAGGCTCAAGCTCACTCCGTACTGCAAAATAATCATATAATTCATCTGAGGACAGGACTTTTACCCGGGACCCTTTGTAGGGTTCGGTCTCAACAAAACCTCTGGCGGTCAGATCCCTGATCGCCTCCCGCACAGCACCCTGACTGACCTGCAGCTCCCGTGAAATTCGAGTTTCGATAATCTTATCACCGGGCTTCAGATGTCCTTTCAAAATGCAGCCTACGATGTGCTCTACAACATCATCACGCAAAACCCGTCTTTTCAGTCCAACACTGGATACCATAAAAATTTTCCCCCTGAAGTAAAGGCCGGATTTATGCATTCCCCCTTCAAAACGCACATATCTTTGAGAGCGGAACCTAACCACTTTTCAAAACAATATCAAGAGCGGAAGTGTACACCGCAACAATATATTATATAAAATCAATACTATCCAGACATACTAAAAACAATACAGGACACGCTCTAATTACAAAATAAACAAAACACAACCATACACTGCGTTCTTTTATACAGCATATAATTTAATACAACAGTTTAATTAAACTAATTATCGCAAAGCAGAATGCAGCATATTTTATCACATCTACATATTACAAACATATTCCAATGTATTTTACACTATCTATAACTCGAAAATACATCCTGTTAAAACCCCACCATTGCAGTGGAAAATAAAAAAAGCCGCCATCCTCCTGGATAACGGCTTTTAAATCAATTTTGAATCAGATCTTACACTTTTTTCAAATCATCTATAACACTCTTAAGATCTTCAGAGAGGCGGGACAACTCATGCACAGCTTGGGAAGACTGCTCCATAGCCTGTGATGTTTCAGAAGCAATGCGATTAATTTCATCAGTATTACGATTAATCTCTTCAGAAGCGGCAGACTGTTCCTCAGATGCAGTGGCAATAGCTCTAACCTGATCTGCTGTTGACTCTACAATATTAACTATTGAAGAAAGAGACTTCCCAGCCTCGGAAGCATAAGCAGTACTCCTTTCAACCATACCGGAGGCTTTTTCCATATCACTGATGCTATTGCGGGTTCCGGACTGAATAGCTGAAACAGCTTCTCCGACTTCCTTAGTGGCATCCATGGTTTTTTCAGCCAATTTGCGGACTTCATCCGCTACAACCGCAAACCCTCGTCCAGCCTCTCCGGCACGGGCGGCTTCGATTGCAGCGTTAAGTGCCAGCAAGTTAGTCTGGTCTGCGATGTCGGTAATCACATTCATAACCTGCCCGATACCCTCGGCCCTCCTGCCCAGAGTCTCAAGCCCTGTAGCCATCTGACCTGCTGCGGCATCAACTTCACCAATACTTGAAATAACATTATCAACAATTCCGCCACCGGCATCAGCTTGCTTGCGGGCATCGTCAGCGCTTTCAGCTGCCTGAGAAGCATTCTGTGCAACTTCAAAAACAGATGCATTCATCTCTTCCATCGCAGTTGCAGCCTCAGATGAACGCTCTCTCTGGATTTCAGCACCGGATCTGGACTGCTCTATCTGGGCGGAAAGTTCCTGAGATGCGCTGGTAATCTGGTCGACAATCTGCTCCAACTGCCCTGCTGCCTGCAGCATACCTTCACGCTTGGCACTCTCTGCTGCTTTCCGTGCTTCCTCGGCCTCAGCCAAGGCTTCTTTAGCCAGCTTTGTCTGTTCTTCAGCTTCGAGGCCTTTCTCTTCAGTTGTCTTGAGCAACTTGCCCAGATCAACAACCATGCCTTTCAAAGCCTGCTGCAAGGTAAGCAGCTCACCGGAGAAGCGGGACTCATCTGGAATGGCATCAAAATCACCTTTGGAAACGGATTGCGCCGCACCGACAAGCATCTGGATAGGATTGGCAATAGACCTGGCAACAAACCATCCGAAAAGACAAAGCACGACAGCAATACCAAGCCCCATAAGCAGGGTATCTTTAACGGTATCATACGCACCTTCCATAATTTCGGACTTGTCGATCAGCAGAGCCAGCTTCCAGCCGAGGGCAGGAGAGGTAAAAACCCTGACGAACTTATCCTCTCCGCCAAGGGTGACCGGAGCAAAGCTATCTTTCATTGCAGCCAGTTTCTTCATACCCGGATCATCAAGATCCTCAGCCTTCTTGAAAGCATAATCTTTATTTACAGGATCGGAGAGGATGGTGTTGTCCCCTTCCATTAATATAATGTATCCGGTCTTACCTATCTTGATTGCTGAGACAACATCGGTAAGCGTCGACAAGTTGATGTCAAAACCGACGACACCAATAACCCTGCCGTTATCTCTTATCTTGGAGGTGATGGAGCTTACAGCCACACCTGTTGTGGATTTATACGCCTTACTGACAGAAGTATCCTTAGCTCCCGCGACGGCTTCGGTATACCACGGTCTTGCACGGGGATCATAACCGGCAGGCATGCCGTCTTCCGGATACATGTTGAACCCGCCGTCATCCATTCCGAAAAAGGCGAAATCATAAGCATCGTGACTGGTAACCAGCCTTTTCATCAGATCAAAAGCCGCCTTTGCCTTATCATTCATCCACTCTCTTTTAACTGCATCAAGACTCTTATCCTGAACCAGATTCAAGTTATTTCCGAAAGACTCGGTAACCGCCGGTTCACCAGCTAAAAATTTGGCATTCAACTCTGCTTCATGCATAAACTCGGATATAAAATTATCCACTTGCTGCAATTCACTTAGCGAAGACTCCTCAAAAGCAGTCTGAGCCATATCTGTCATTTTAACAAAAGAAATTGACGCCATACCGCCTGCACATAGCAATACAGCTGCTAGAATCAACAATATAAGCTTATTCTTGATGTCCAACCTCATTCAGGTAACCTCCTACCAAATTCTGTACGAAATAAACGTAAGCACCACTCATGATATATTATCTATATATCGTTCCAAACTGGAATTACTTAAGTGAATCACACGGAATTATGAATTATAATCCACCTAACCAATATCATAACACAAAAAAAAGCCTTCTGACAGGCAGAAGGCTTTCTAGTAAGACTTTATCTAACTTCTTGGTTATGCATTTTCATGGTGATCACCGGCAGGTAATCTTATTATGAATTTTGACCCCTTGCCCTCCTCAGACTCAACAAGGAATTCTCCCTCATGATTACGGGTAATAATAAAATAGGAAACTGAAAGCCCAAGCCCTGTTCCAAGACCTACGCGCTTGGTAGTATAAAACGGCTCAAAAACCCTTTTACGAACATCTTCATCCATTCCCGGACCGTTATCCTCTACTTCAACGCGCACAAAATCACCGTCCTTCCGGGTTCTCAAAGTCAAAGTAGGACGTTCCCCATTAAATTCTTTATCTGCCATAGCCTGAGCAGCATTTTTGAAAATATTCAAAAAGACCTGTTCAATCTCAGTTTCGGTAATATTTACGGAGGGCAGATTCTGTTCGTAGTCCCTGCGGATTTCAATGACTTTAAAATCATATTTTTTCTTAAGGTCATAGTCATTTTCCGCAAGGCTCAAAGATTTTTCGAGTATGCCTTTCACCTGAACCTGTTTACGGGAAGACTCGCTTTTACGACTGAATTCAAGCATATTACGAACAATTGAAGCCGCCCTGCGGCCTGCATCGCTGATACCTCGCAGGTAACCGAGAATACCACGCTTATCCATGTACTCATGGACTTTATTCAAATCCAGTCCCAGTTCAGAGGCAACTTCTATATTCTTCTTCAAAGAAGGAGATAAACGTCTTTCAGTTCCCTGCACCCCAGAAAGAACTGCGCCCAGCGGATTGTTAATCTCATGAGCCATACCGGCAGCAAGCCCACCTACGGACATCATCTTTTCGGTCTGGATCATCATATCTTCAAGGCGAGACTTCATGGTCACGTCATCAATAAGCACAACTGCGCCCCGTCCTTCTTCACTTTCAAGCAGGGGATAAATCTTGATATTCTTATACTGGATATGCCCGTCCGAATTAAACGGAATCTTATTCTTCTCCCGGACCTCAAGCTTCTCAACCGAGTCCATAATCAGGCCCCGCTCGTCTTTGAGCTGGGGGAAAACATCCATTAACTGCATACCCCAGACCTGTTCATAGGTCAGTCCGGTATCTTCTTCAGCAGATCTGTTCCACTGGTTGATACGCAGGGATTCGTCGACACCGACCAGCATTGTCGGCATGGAATCAATGGTATTTTTAAGCAGGTTGCGCAACCGGGCCAATTCGTTTTCAGCAGTCTTCTTTTCCGTAAAGTCAAAGGCAATACCAAGGTATGAAGTCACATTTCCTGAATCATCCCTGACAACAACAGTACTGTCAGCTATCCAGTAAACCCGTCCGGTGGGATCAACAATCCGGTACTCGTGCCTATAATGGTCCACACCGGTATCAATGAAACCTTGAACCTCTTCCTCTACCTTGGCTTTATCATCAGGATGAATAACCTCACCATACTTGATCCTGCCGGACATAAAGTCATCAGCATCAAATCCCAACTGGCTGACATTCTGGGAAACAAGCTCTACAGGCCAGTCGTACTCGTTTCTCCATTTAAAAAGAACCATGGGACTTTTTTCAACAATCATATTTGACTGCCGCAAAGCTTCTTCAGCTTTCTTACGCTCTGCAATATCCCGAATCAAATTAAGGCGCATTTCATTGAAAGCTTCAGCAACGCGGTCAATCTCGTCCGGTTTGGAATTTTTCTTACGCCGCTTAAGCACCAGCTCACGGCCGAGGGTGCTGATATCCATCTCCTGAGCATATTCAGCCATGGTCTGCAAATGACGGGTGACCATATAATGAATAATCATGAGGATGAAAAGAGCGACTAGAAAGGTCTTAACTGCCTGAGTAAGCAGAACAACAAAGACTCTCAAACGCAACCGCTTGAAAACATTGTCCAGATCAGCCACTGCACGCAGTTGCCCGACCTCAACACTTTTCCCGTCTATGACATGGACCAGTGGAAAATTTTTCTCAATAACATTGCCGCCTGCAGGGACTTTACCGATAAATGCCACCGGGTCAACAGATCCGAACGACATTTCAACAACCTCAAGATAACGCATACCCGGAAGTTTCAAAGCCCCTTCAAGCTGAATTTTAACATGGTCTATATTGATATCCCAAAGACTTGCGGCAATCGTATTGACGTAGCTGTGCTCAATCTGGCCGAACCCTTTTTGTATCTCGCTGACATCACTGCGGTACTCCATATACAGCTGGACGCTGGTGCCGAGAATGGTAAAAAAGGAACTGCAAATTAAAATATATACAAGAAGCTTGTATGGAAGGACCTGGCCCTTTCTTATTTTAAAAAATTTGACCATATTCTCCACCGGAGTAAATGTCGCTAGGGATAAATGAAAATTCTTTTTGAACACGAACTCTTTAGCGTATATTGACATAAATTGCTAAAGGATAAAAGATTCTTTTGTAATAAAACAATTAATTAAAACTAAAAACCAGTCTTAACAGCAATATTATTCAAGGATGAAGCATGCCCATACGGCAATTCGCACCAGAAACTGCAACACTTCGCACCAAAACAATCGTGATTTTAATGCTGACTGCTGCGATATTGCTATTGCCCGTATCTCCTGTTGCTGCAGCCATTCCTTATAAAAACATCACGAAAAACCAAGCCCCGAACAGCAACGAAAGCTTCAGTCTTAATTTTAGCATCAACAATAATACAGAAATCATTGAAGCAGATATCCTGCAGCCAAGACTGGCACCAATTCCGAATAAGGAAAAAGTCAATCCTCAAAAGGCTGACGAGATAAGACCTTCAAAAGAATTGAAGGAAATCATCGAAAGGGTAAAAAACGGAACCCTCCCAACCCACACCAATAAAACCGACACCGAAATTGATTATTCGGTCAGCAGGGAAGACCTTGCCATCATCAAATCGGGCGGCAAGGCGGTCAAAGCTGGAGAAGTTGAACCATCTCCGGCTCTGAAGGCTGTACTCGAAGCATACCGCAGCGGAAAGATTGATTATACCCAACGGGATATCAGGGAAGTTGAAGAAGAGATGTTTTACCATCAGCCATATGCAGAGATGAACATGGCTTCGGTCTATGATCTGATATTACTGCAAACCGGACGAGATGTATTCCTATCACTGGACTACCAGCAACTTTCAAAAAAAGACACAACAGTAGAACAGCAAAAGTCCCGCCGGATCAAAGACCTGCAGCAAACCATTACCGCCATCAAAATCAAGGACAAACAAAAACAAGACAAAGAAACGAACAACCACGAAGAGAAGCTCAATAAAGCCCATGTAAAAATCAAGATTAAGCCCAAGGAAACTTTTGTCCGCAGAATGCTTAACCTGTTCGGGATCAGACGCAAGGATGAGACAGTTGATTACGAAAGTCTCAGTAAGACATACAGGGCTTACAAACGCTGGGACGAACACGTAAAAAGCGTAGATGATATACTACGCCGCAAACGTAAACGCAAAATCCAGTTGATCCAGCAACGCCTGTATAGACCATCACAGAGGTTAGACTGTAGTGATCCTGCTTTTCGTGGAGCCTGCCCGGACGGGCAGTTGAAGATTGATCCTTACAAAAACGGCAATATAAGATTTCTTAGACCTTAATTAAGGAGCAGCCACTGCTACTCCTTATGTTCTGCCCATTTGTTAACAGCTTCAAGAAACATGAAAGTCTCAGTCGACTTTACGCCGCCGACATTAGATAAATCATCAACCAGAAACTGGCGAAAAGCATTTCGGGAGGAAACAAAGACTTCAACAAGGAGGTCGAATCGTCCGGAAACGTTCATTACAGACTGAACTCCGGGGACATTAGCCATTTTTTCCATGATATCGGGGTTAGCCCTTTCTTCAAGGTTAATACCGACCATGGCGATAAGACTGTTTTCAAAATAGAGAGGGTTTACGGAAGCAGTAATTCTCAAGTAATCATTTTTGATCATCCGTTCTGTACGCAAGCGCACTGTTCCGTCGGATACTCCAAGCTTACGAGCGATATTTTTATACGACTCTCGCCCATTACGCTGCAATTCTTCAATAATCTTGCGGTCTACATCATCAAGTACCAAAGGACGCTCTTTCACGCGAAATCTCCTTTACTTAAAATAAATTCACTTTTTATCATTTAATGAAACATACATAGGAGGAAAATAACAATTCCGTCAATATCTGATTTCATTAATGCGATTTTATCAAAACAGAGCTATTTTTAACTTTCGCACAAAATTTATTGTGTAAATTTTGCTTGACACAATTTAGTATGTTGTTTTTTAAATAACGCGTAGCAACACTATTACTGGAAGGGAGAAACGTATATGAAAAATAATTTACTTCAGGCACTTTCAGCCCAAACCGAAGAGCTGAAAGCAAATGGCCTTTACAAAGATGAAAGAATCATAACATCCCAGCAACAGGCCCTTATTTCGGTTAAGGGCGGTCAGGAAGTTCTCAACTTCTGTGCCAACAACTATCTGGGACTGGCTAACAACCCCGATCTGATTGAAACGGGTAAAAAGGCTCTGGATAAGTACGGGTTCGGACTTTCTTCAGTACGTTTCATTTGCGGAACGCAGGATGTCCACAAAGCCCTGGAAAAAAAGATCAGCGAATTTCTCAAAACCGAAGACACAATTCTTTACAGCTCCTGCTTCGACGCCAACGGCGGTCTCTTCGAAACAATCCTTTCCAAAGAAGATGCGGTTATCAGCGATTCCCTGAACCATGCATCAATCATTGACGGCGTCCGCCTCTGCAAGGCCCAGCGCTTTCGTTACAATAATAACGACATGGCCGACCTTGAAGAACAGCTTAAAGCTGCTGCTGACTGCCGTTATAAACTGATCGTCACCGACGGGGTCTTCTCCATGGACGGCATCATTGCCGATCTTAAATCCATCTGTGACCTGGCCGACAAATACGACGCTATGGTCATGGTTGACGATTCCCATGCAGTTGGCTTCATAGGTGAAAACGGACGTGGTACCCCTGAATACTGTGGAGTGCTGGACCGAGTCGACATCATCACAGGAACTCTCGGTAAGGCACTCGGCGGTGCTTCCGGCGGCTACACTTCCGGTCGCAAAGAAATCATTGAATGGCTGCGCCAGAGATCACGCCCCTACCTCTTCTCCAACACTCTTGCTCCGGTAATTGCATCCACTTCCATTGCTGTTCTGGATATGATTGCAGAGAAGCCGGAACTCCGTGAAAGACTTAACGAAAACAGCAAAATATTCCGCACCCGTATGGAAGAAGCCGGATTCAACCTCGTACCCGGCAACCATCCAATCATTCCTGTAATGCTCGGCGATGCTGTTCTGGCCCAGAAAATGGCCGCAGGACTGCTCAAAGAAGGCATATACGTTATTGGCTTCAGCTTCCCGGTAGTACCGCGCGGACAGGCTCGCATCAGAACCCAGATGTCCGCCGCACATACTCCGGAACAGGTAAACAGAGCGGTTGATGCATTCATCAAAGTCGGCCGTGAACTTGAGATCATTAAATAAGGTACAAGGCAAAATACAATGAGCACCATGAAAGCCCTCGTTAAGAGCAAGGCCGAAGAAGGCATCTGGATGGAAGAAGTTCCGGTTCCGGAATGCGGTCATAACGATGTTCTGATCAAAGTAAAGAAAACCGCTATCTGCGGAACAGATATCCACATCTACAACTGGGATAGCTGGGCACAGCAGACTATTCCCGTACCCATGGTTGTTGGTCACGAGTTCGTCGGTACCATCGAAAAAATGGGCGGCGAAGTTCAGGGACTGGCCCTTGGTGACCGTGTATCCGCAGAAGGCCATGTTACCTGCGGCCACTGCCGTAACTGTCGCGCAGGCAAACGCCATCTCTGCCGCAACACCATCGGTGTAGGCGTTAACCGTCCCGGCTGCTTTGCCGAATACGTATGCGTTCCCGCTGTCAACGTTTTCAAGCTGAATGAAAACATTAGCGACAATGAAGCCTCCATCTTCGATCCCCTTGGAAATGCGGTCCACACTGCTCTTTCCTTTGACCTCGTTGGCGAAGACGTACTCATTACCGGGGCTGGTCCCATCGGTATGATGGCTGTCGCCGTTGCCCGCCATGCCGGAGCAAGACACGTCGTCATCACCGATATCAACGACTACCGTCTTGAACTGGCCGGCAAAATGGGCGCAACCCGCACCGTCAACGTTACCAAGGAAAAACTGGAAGACGTCATGAACGAACTGGGCATGACGGAAGGCTTTGACGTTGGCCTTGAAATGTCCGGAAGCCCCGTAGCATTCAGCGAGATGCTGGACAAGATGAACCACGGCGGCAACATTGCCCTGCTGGGCATTCTCCCGGACAACACTGCCATTAACTGGAACCAGGTAGTATTCAAGGGACTGAAACTCAAAGGCATCTATGGCCGTGAAATGTTTGAGACATGGTACAAGATGGCTTCCATGCTCCAGTCCAGCCTTGATGTAACTCCCGCAATTACCCACCACTTCAAAATCGACGATTTCCAGAAAGGTTTTGATGTGATGCGCAGCGGCCAGTCCGGAAAAGTTATTCTCGACTGGACTAAATAAGTTATCAATGGGCAGTCGATATCAACCGGCTGCCCATTCTTTTCCTCCCATCAGTTCTTCATTGAGGCATAGAGCCTACGCACGTGCCGCTTACTGATTCCCAACCGCTCAGCAATATCAGCCGTTTCCACACCATAATCCTTAAGCTGAGCCACCTTTGTGGCCAAACCGGCGTGTTTCAAGAATCGAGTTGAAACATAAACGCTTTCATGGGCAAATTCATTCATCACACACAAAGCGGCCTTTTCCGGGCATTTCATTCCGGATTTCACATGGTTCATTTCGCGAACCAGAACATCATAAAGAACATTCTCCCTCATCTATACGACTCCCTATAACTATACTTAATTAGATATAGGCTATACTTTGCAACAGTCACTCTCTGCCAGATCCTGTCAGGCCATATAAAAACAAACGGGCCGCCTTAATACAAGACGACCCGCTTCAAAGACTAACAGACTGTTACTGAGGTAATTAAAACAATTTCTTAATAGCTCCACCAAGCTCCTGAACAGGATTCTTCTGGGTTTCGCCACTGGAACCGGACTTTTCCTTTCCGGTAAAAGTATTGCCGATGCCCTCGAGCACATCACCAACACCCTCAATAACGCTACCCACAACCTTGAAACCGGACTTGGCTAATATGGCTGCAAAACGCGGCAAATCAACCATTACAGAAGGATCGGCGACATCGCCTGTGATTGTCATGGGAACGGTCAGCCCTACGAGATCCTGCATGCCTTTACCGCCCTGACCTTCGAGGGTTCCGACAACCTTCGCGTCCAACTCGTAATCAATTTTCATCGTATTCAGGTCAACATTACCGGCCCCGGAAGCACGCAGCAGCGGAGATTTAAGCAACAGATCGCGGTTGTCGGCAACGCCGTTTTTAATCTTAGCAGTGGCCGAAACCTCGCCGAACTCAGTACGCTTGCTGTCCCGTTTTCCTAAAGCTCCCCCGGTCAAAACAGAGAAAGCATCCCCGGCAAGATAAAGAAGGTCAAAACCGGAGACATAACCGTCCAGAACCTTAAATCCAAAATCTCCGTTAAGGTTGGAGTATACGGTTTTCATATCGTTACCGCTTGTTTTCAGGCCGGTATTAAAACTCATATGTCCGGAGAACTTATCCTCACCAGTCATCTGCTGCGAAAGGTCTGCACCATCCAATCCGGTAAGTCCGGCAGTCACGGACATAAGCGGATCATTACCGCGCACATCCACAACAGCAGAGGAAGTGAAAGCCCCCTTGGCCACATTAAATGAGGCAGGTTTTACAGTCAGCACACCATCCTTGGCACGGGCACGGACAACTATATCAGTTACATTAGCTTTCTTGGCAATAAGCTGTTTTATGTTCAAATCCGCTTTAAGGGTAAGCTTACGCAGCAAGTCCACAGGAAGGAGCCCCTCTTTAGACTTGTCAGCTTTCTCTTCAACAGTTTTTTCTTCTTTTTTTTCAGACTGCTTATCTGTTGCAGGAGGCAGATAATTATCCACATTAATTTTATCAATGCCGAGCTGAGCCAGAATATCTGGACGTTCCGGGTTGGCAAATGAGAACAATCCCTTAATGGTAGTTTCATCGAGATTAATTTGCAGATCCTTGATTTCTACTGACTTATTAGTACCCGCGTAGTTGAAATCCATTCCTACAGAAGTCAGCGCCTTACTATCAGCTGTTTTCAACCCCATACCCATTTTATCCAGAGTCTCCTTCAAGTTGAAACCGGGGATACTCATATCACCTGAAAAACTCATGGACTTGGAATTGAAGCCCTTTGCAGCAAGTGATCCTTGTGCCTTCAGGCCATAAGCTTCAAGCACCAGACTGGCAACATCGGCACTTCCCTTGATCATATCAAGAGCCGCATCGCCTGAGACCTTGACTTGCCCCTTGCCGCCGGGAACAGCCTTACCGCTTGCATCAACCACAACACTCAACCCTTTTACGCTGAGCTTCTTAAAATCTGCAGAAATTGATGCCTTACCTGTTGTATTGATATCTGCTTTGACTTCTGGCTTAGTAGAAGAAAGAAGCACATGGACATTGAAATCAAAGGGGCTGCCCGGGGCAAATCCTTCAACAACTATATCGCAATCGTCGACTGCCTGCCGGACATTTTCCTTACGGTCATCCCAGACAACACGGGCATTCTGAATATTTACCCCGCCAACGGAAAGGTTAAGTTCTGTTTTGCCGAAAGAAGACGGTTTCTTCTTTTCAGGGGCGCCCTTTTTATCTCCAGCAAGGTCATCCCAGTTGGTAACTCCAGCCTTGTTCCGCATCAAGAACAACTGCAGATCAACAACATCAACATTTTTAAGCTCAACCTTGCCTGAAATCAGCGGCAAAAGCTTGAGGCTGACATCAGCTGATTTAAGGCTGAACATATTCTTCTCTGAAAATCCGGCTGCATTGGAAAGAGAGATTCCTCCGGTCTTGACCCCGATCCACGGAAAAACCGAAAGCTCAAGGTCGCCGTCAAAAACAAGCTCTCGACCTGTCTTATCCCGCACAGCATCCGCGATCTCACCTTTGTAATCATTAGGATTAATCAAAATTACGGCCAGAACCATCGCCACAGCCACAAGCAGGACCAATCCCGCAGCTGCTGCACCAATAATTTTAACTGCTTTACTCATTATCAAACTCTCCGTTTAGCGTTGGCTAAGGGCAGCGTTTATAAAAATCTACTCGATATCATCAAATACAAAACAAATTATATCTTCTCGGAAGAGAAAATCAAACTATTAAATATAAAAAGCGGCTTACCTGTAATATTACCATAAAATAAATTCCAAGAAGGATTTGCCAAGAGCGTTAGAATGAGGCAAACAATGTTCATGAAAAATAAGAGGTCTCTACTTTTGGCGAGCATAGCCGCCTATGTATTATACTTAGTGACAATGGTTAAAATGCCGGGCCTTCTGGACCACTTGATTGGTGCGGACTGGCCCAAAATGATCGGACATAGATTCGCCCGCAAGATGAGCGACACCAGCCTGCTGTACTTCTGCCTTGGTCACATGGCTGTATTCGGGGCGATAATACCGCTCATCATTGCAAAAAAATTCAAACTCAAGCCACACAGAAAGGTTCCCGGAACCATTCTCTGGCCAAGTATTGCCGTGCTCATCGGGGCATTTATGTTTTACGCCCACTCTCAGGGCTTTCTACCAAACATGCTAAACCCAGATCCCGACCCGGCTTACATGACCAAGGCTTTCTTCTACATATTCCCTTTGTCGCTGGGGCTGTGTGTGTATTCCTGCTTCCTGCTGCCCCGTGCAATCATGCACCTCATGGATCAGAACAAATATTCACCAATTCTTGAGGCACTTATCGCCGGCGGTACCATGCTGATTTCATGGAAGGTCTACACGCTGACCCCGCACATTGTGCCGGAAAAAATATTCTGGACCGGAATCGCAATTGCTGCGGCAGGAGCACTCTCACGCTCATTCTATCTTTCTTTTATAGCCTGCTTTGCCACTCTCTATGGTGCGTCAATGGTTATCCCGGTTTTCCATAAAATACCTTGGCAACCAATGCTGCCCGGTTTTCTGGCTGCTTTTGCCGCCTTCTGCCTCTATCTGCATTCACGGGACACCCGTAAATTTCCGTTGCAATAAAAAAGGGGAAGAATCGACAAATTCGATTCTTCCCCTTTTTCTTTTAATAAAAAGATAGTTACTTCAGCAAATCCTTAATTTCCAGCAACTCATCCCTGATTTCACGCAAGACATCTTTATCCAGCGCATCCTTGGACTCTTCGTGGCTGAACAAAGGCATCTGGGATACGACATCTGAAGCTAAAGAGCCTGTGTCCTGAAAAACATTTCCAGCCCCATCATCAGGGGAATCAAGACGCTTACGCGCCCCTTCAATGGTCAAACCTTCGTCATGCAGCAAAGTCTTGATCCGGCTGATCAATGCAATATGCCCGTCATTATACAAACGCTGACCGGATTCCGTTCGAATCGGCTCCAGTTGCTCAAACTCGCCCTCCCAAAACCGCAACACGTACGATTTCAGACCCACAAGCTTCGCTGCCTGCCCGATCTTATATATTTTTTCTTCACTCTGCCCGCTCATAGAAAAAACTAGTATCAGAGAGCTATCCCTTAGAAAAGCCAAAACAGACAAATATCTTCCTGATAATCATAATTTGTAATTGGAATATCCACTAAAACGACAGGCCAGACTGCACACACAACCCCCTAAAAGACTTGGCTATTTAGGAATAGACACAGAATCATTAAAAAAATTAAAAAAACCTGCTTGACAGCAGAGGCCCTCTTACGTAGAACCTTCTTCGTCGACAGCGAGTCGGCACAAAAAAATAGGCGCGTAGCTCAGGGGGAGAGCGCTTGCTTGACACGCAAGAGGTCAGCAGTTCAAAGCTGCTCGTGCCTACCAGAAGATTCAAGGACTTAAGAAGAAATTCTTAAGTCCTTTTTTCGTTTGGGGAGACCAGTAGGAGAAACGATATGGTTCCCCGCCCGGCAGGAGGGATGCTCTCATTGGGGACAAGGAAGCGGAGTTGCTTTATTCTCTACTCTGTTATGCTTTTACGCAGCGAGAACCTGCTTGGACCTACTTCGCAAGATAGGTCAGGCACCCACCGGCAATTACCAGCCCCACCCCGACAATCCGTGGAACAGTTACAACCTCACGCAACACCAACCATCCAAGCCCTACTCCGACCACGAGACTGAATTGGCGCAAGGCTCCAACATAAGTCACCTTGCCCAAAGTCAGAGCGAAAAGAATAAGAACAAAGGACAAGGTATTCAGCACAGACACTCCAATAATGCGCCATTTGTTCACTTCCCACTCCCGGCGGATGACACTTCGATCCAGCCGCCTCAATAGAGGTAAAAAATAAACATTTGCAGCCAGAGTGTAGCAGTACATGTAAATGAAAGGATGCATATGTTGAATCGCGAGTTTACCCCACAGGGTGTACAGGGCCACGGTAAAAGCCGCCAATACAGCAAATATCATTCCCAACCCCATACCCTTTTGCGACACCCAAGCCCTGTCCGATAAATCGGGAAATTTGAACTCGTTAAGAGGAATAAACACCACCCCGAGTGAAACCAGAATGACCGAACACCATCCCACGACATCAATATGTTCACCAAGAAAGATAAAAGCCAGAAACGGGAGAAAAACCGTACTGGATCGCGAAACCGGATAGGCAATTGTCAAATCAAGCAGTTTATAACTGCCAGATAGACACATATAGTTGGCCACAGCCAGCAGCATCCCGATAGCCACGTACCATAACGAAGACAGTTCAACTCCCCAGACATTCAAGGCAAACATAAAAGGAACAAGATAGATCAGTGGCTCGAGAATTTTACTCAAACACAAAAAGGCATCTTTGTTTTCAGCCTGTTTAAACAGAAAATTCCAATAGCCGTGGGCCACGGCTGAAAGAAGAACCAGAAGAAAGGGTAGCCCCTGCATATTTGATAATCCTCATTTGCAAAAAAAGCAGCTTAGATGCACGGAGAGTGTCTCGATAGAAATTAAGACGGACACCCTACCCAAGTTGGCATCCTTATAAGGTGAGGGCTCTTACATACATCCCTTGAGCGCTTGCCGTCAAAGAATGAATCTGGAGCAAAATAATAAATAAAAAGGCCGCCCCCCTTACGAGAACGGCCCGAATCAGCAAATCTGAAAAACATTACAAAATAAAATCAGCTTTTGCTCTCCTGCGACTCAACGCAATGCCCGATCAATTCATAAACCAACTGGGCAGCAGCAAAGTCAGATGCATGATCTCCAGCTTGAGGAGCCAGTTCAACAACATCCGCACCAATAACTTTTCGTCCCGCTACAGCCTTTTCAATCAGGCTGAGCGCATCGTGCCAGCTGATCCCGCCGGGTACGGGAGTGCCAGTTGCGCGGATAACGGAAGGATCAAGCCCGTCTACATCAAAACTGATATAGATATTCTCGGGGAAATTATCAGGCAGGAGGGATTCCGGAATTCCATTGAGATAAAGCGCTCTGGCATCAATTCCAGAAACCAAAGAACTTTTCTTGCGAAATTCAACCTCATCCACACACAAAGCCCGCACACCGAGCTGAAAGACCGGAAGACCCAGATCTTCAACAGCACGGCGCATGACGCAAGCATGGCTTAAAGGGTCGCCTTCGTAGCTAGAGCGTAGATCAGCGTGGGCGTCAAACTGGACTATTCCAAAGGTTCCGTGCTCCTTTTTCAAAGCCCGCAAAGCGCCAAGGGTCACGGTATGTTCTCCGCCTATCACGAACGGCACAGCGCCGCATTCAAGAGCGAAAACAACCGACTTCTCGATTGCTCCAAGACTGTTCTCGGTGTCTCCTGAACAGTCAGCGAAAGACGCGGTATGGATTCCTGCTTCCGCCGGACATGAACGTCCGTTCCAGAGTTCCAACTGAATGGAAGCCTCAAGGATCGCCGCAGGACCGCCAGAAGTCCCGCCCCCGTATGAAACCGAAGTTTCCAGTGGAGCCGGAATGACGTGAACAACGGCTTTTTCCGGTTCACAATTGGGAATTTCTCCCTCAAGAAAATATGTTTCCATACAAAGATTATCCCCTAGTCTTCGGCAAAATTTCCGGGACTACGATAAACGGGTTTTGAAATCCTCATAGCCGAATTCGCGCACTACGCGGATATTTTCATCACGTGAGTTATACAAACAGATGGATGGAAGCTGTATCCCATTAAAAGTATTGGTCTTTACCATGGAATAGATCGCCATATCCGTGAAAACCAGCCTGTCACCGGTTTTGAGAGGTTCGTCAAAGGAGTATTCTCCCGCGACATCACCCGCGAGACAGGACGGACCGCCGATACGGCAGGTCCATGCTTTTTCCCCGGCCTCGCCGGAACCTACGATATGGGGACGATACGGCATTTCGATCACATCAGGCATATGGCAGGGCACAGCGGAATCAATGATCACAATAGGCATGTCTGCCTCGGTCACATCAAGGACTGTAGCCACGAGAAACCCGCTATTCAGGGCCACGGCTTCACCGGGTTCCAGATAGACGTCCACATCCCACTTTTCTTTGAAACGGACAATAAGATCGACCAGCAGGTCCACATCATACCCTTCACGGGTAATGTGGTGCCCACCCCCGAAATTAACGTATTTCATACGAGGCAGGACATCGGCAAAGTTGGCCTCGACCGCCGCGATTGTCCTTTCAAGGCAGTCGGCATCCTGTTCGCAGAGGTTGTGCCAGTGCAGGCCGATCACACCGTCCAGATTGTCGGCGTCAAAATGCGCCCTGCGGATTCCGAGACGGGAACCGGGAGAGCACGGATCGTAAATAGGGACGGCTCCTTCGGAATGTTCCGGATTGATGCGCACGGCCATATCGATGGTCCGCCCTTCCCCGGAACAATACTCGTGGATTACCGGCCGAAAATTGTCCAGCTGGGCAAAAGAGTTAAAAACTATATGATCGCTGGTTTCGCAAAGCTCAACAATATCTGATTCAGAATATGCGGCAGCAAAGGTGTGAACCTCCTTGCCGAATTCCTCACGCCCCAACTTTGCCTCGTGCGGTGAACTGGCGCAGACCCCGTCAAGCTTTCTTGCCAACTGCGGAAAGGTGCTGAACATGGAAAAGCACTTCAGGGCCAGCAGAATTTTGCATCCGGCCCGCTCCCGAACAGAGGCGAGGACCTCCAGATTATTTTCCAGAAGGTCCTCGTCCACGATATAGCACGGTGTTTTCGCTTCAAACGGGTTGAAGCCATAAGCACTCTTTTTCACTAGAATACCACTTCATTCCAGGGCAGGCCGTATTTATTAAGGGCTTCCATAAACGGATCAGGATCAAGCTGTTCCATGTTGAAAACGCCTTTGCCGGACCATTTTCCGGTAACCATGAGCATGGCGCCGATCATTGCAGGAACACCGGTAGTGTAGGAGATAGCCTGAGAACCGACTTCTTCGTAAGCGGATTCATGGCTGCAGAGGTTGTAGATATACATCTTCTTCTCTTTACCATCCTTGATGCCCTTCATGACGTTACCGATGCAGGTACGGCCCTTGGTCAACGGACCGAGGGAACCTGGCTCGGGAAGTACTGCCTTGAGGAACTGCAGGGGCTGGATCATCTGTCCATTGTATTCAATGGGGTCGATAGAGGTCATGCCGATGCCTTCCAGAACACGCAAATGGGTCAGGTACTGTTCACCGAAGGTCATCCAGAAGCGCGCACGCTTGAGTCCCTTGAGGTGCAGAGCCAGTGATTCCAGTTCTTCGTGGTACATGAGGTAACACTTCTTCTTGCCGATGCCTTCAGGGAAGTCGTAATCCATTGACCATGACAGGGGATCGGTTTCAACCCACTCACCGCGTTCCCAATAGCGCCCGCGCTGGGTGATCTCACGAATGTTGATCTCGGGGTTGAAGTTGGTGGCGAAAGCCTGCCCGTGGTCCCCGGCGTTACAGTCAATGATATCCAGTTCGTTGATTTCATCGAAATGGTGCTTCTGGGCATGGGCAGCGAAAACGTTGGTCACACCCGGATCAAAACCGGAACCGAGCAGGGCCATGAGTCCGGCTTCCTTGAAACGCTCCTGATAAGCCCACTGCCATTTGTATTCGAACTTGGCTTCTTCCGGCGGTTCGTAGTTGGCGGTGTCGAGGTAATTAACACCGGCCTCTAGACATGCGTCCATGAGCGGCAGATCCTGATAGGGCAGCGCAAGGTTGACCAGCAGGTCTGGTTTGACCTTGTTGATCAGTTCGACGGTTTCGCGCACGTTGTCCGCATCCACCTGATAGGTGGGAACGTCAACGCCGGTGCGTTCCTTGACGGATTTAGCAATGGCATCACACTTGGAGAGTGTGCGGCTTGCAAGATGAATTTCAGTGAACACCTCGGGAAGCATGGCACATTTGTGCACGGTTACGCTTCCGACACCTCCGGCACCGATGATCAGAACTTTGGACATGATTGAATCCTCATATATACCCCGAACGCGGGGATTGTTTTATCTTTCAAAGTAAGTGTAACCCTGCAGGCCGTTCTTGTACGCCTGAAGGATCTCCCTGCGCTCGGTGGGGGTGATACGTTTGTCACGAACCGCATTTTCTGCAGTTTCCCGGAATCTGGTCAGAAGGTACTTTGTATCATACTCAACATAGGAAAGTATATCTTCCACAGTATCTCCCTCCAATTCCCCGACAAAGTCGAATTCCCCTTTCTCCTTGATCTTCACGGTGACAATATTGGTGTCACCGAGCAGATTATGCAGGTCGCCTAAAGTCTCCTGATACGCCCCTACAAGAAAGGCTCCGAGGTAATATTCCCCGTGCTCTTTAAGTTCGTGCAGGGGCATCGTTCGTTTGACTCCCTGGCTGTCGATAAAACGGTCAATCTTGCCATCGCAGTCACAGGTGATGTCCGCAAGGATGCCTTCACGGGTCGGCTTCTCATTCAGCCTGTGCACAGGCATAATGGGAAAAAGCTGACCGATGGCCCAGGCATCCGGAAGGGACTGGAACACACTGAAGTTGCAGTAATAAATATCGGATATGGCGTGAGCTATTCCCTCAATTTCCTGCGGCAATGACGGCAGGTCCTTGATCAGCACATTTATCCGGCGCACCACTTCCCAGAAAACGTTTTCGCCCATGGCCCGTTCCCTGAATGTGATCTTTCCGCCACGGAATGCCTGACGGATTTCATCACGATAATAGAGAGCGTCGTTGAAGCTTTCCTGAATATTACGCAGGTTAAGCGACTTTAACGCATCAAAGAGGTGCTGAATATGAATGTTGGCGTCTTCGGGAAGAACCTCAGGCAACGGATCAGGCTCAAAACGTGCAGTATCAAGCACGTTGAACAGCAACATGGAGTAATAGGCTACAAGCGCCCTGCCCGACTCGGTAATAATGGTCGGATGCTCCACTCCCTGCTCGTCGAGCACGGTCATGACGCCTTCCACAACGTCGATGCAGTATTCGTTGAGCGAATAGTTGCGGCTGCTCATAAAGTTGGTCTGGGTACCGTCGTAATCAACGGCCAGTCCTCCGCCGAGATCGATGTAGCGCATGTTCGCGCCTTCGCCCACCAGCGCGGCATAAACCCGGCTGGCTTCAGCTACGGCACTTCGAATTTCACGGATATTGGGAATCTGTGAACCAAGATGGTAATGCAGGAGCTGCAGGCAATCCAGCATATCCGCTTCCTTGAGGGAATCGATAACATCAATGATCTGGGTGGCGTTCAGACCAAAAATAGAACGGTCTCCGCCTGATTCGGCCCAGAGTCCAGCAGCCTGCGAGGACAGCTTGACCCGGACACCCAGGATAGGTTTGATTCCCCTTGCCTTGGCGCGCTTGATAATCAGCGGCAGCTCACCCGGCATTTCAACCACGAGGACGCACTTGAATCCAAGCTGGGTGGCATAGAGCCCCAGATCGATGAATTCCTCATCCTTATAGCCGTTGCAGATGAGCACAGCTTCCGTATCGCGACACATACCCATGGCGGCAATGAGTTCAGCCTTACTGCCGGCCTCAAGACCATGGTGATATTTCTCGCCATGACGGGTAACTGCTTCAACAACCTGTTGCTGCTGATTTACCTTGATGGGATAAGCACCAAGATACGATCCATTGTACTGCAACAGATCGATAGCATTAAGGAAGCTTTCATTTAAAAGTGAGATTTGAGTATCGAGGATGTTCTCGATGCGAAGAAGCACAGGCATATCCAGTCCGCGTTCCTGAATACCTGCAATGATTTCAGGGATGCTGACTGCATTTTCAAAACAGCCGGGATTGGCTGTTACCTGAAGAGCCCCTTCTTCGGACACACCGAAAAAGCCGGCGCCCCATTCACGGACACCGTAGAGTTCCGTGGACTTATCTGCAGTCCACCTTTCCAGTATTGGGGTCACTCATAAACCCTCCATTCATTAATTATGGGAAAGAATTCCCGGATGGGGGGAGTCTCAAAAGAGACAACCTTGGTAAGTGCGGAATTAGGGATATGATAGACAAAAGTCAACACTTTTTCCACCCTGCCGGGGTTATTGGCGACTCAACACAGTAACCACCTATTTTTTTTGGGATACAAACTTCATTATAAATATAAAGTCCCCTGCAACTATCCTAACCTACCGCCCTGCTCACAAACGAAGACCATCAGCACTAAATAAAGACACAACTAATTGAATGGACTTACTTTATTTTTATCCAATTTTATTTACCGAAACCCGTGTTAGGTATATTTGTTATTTGCCCCGATAGGTCTTTACCGACTTTGGGCGGGCGAATTTAACAACGGAGAAATACGTGAGCCTGATATACGGAGTGGATAACACTTCATGCCGATCCCATGTCATTCGGGAAGCGGTTCCTAGCGACATAGACTTTGTAATGCAGCTTGAACGGGAGTGCTTTGCGGAGAAACGTCAGAGTTCAAAGCGAAGCCTGCAAAACAGCATAGCCAGCCCCAGCCAGCTTGTGCTGATCATTGAAAACCCTCCCGGACGGAAAAAAACCGTTAAAATGGGTGCAGCCGTAATTATCCATTACAAACGTTCAATTCGTATATATTCACTGGCCATCGACAGAAAGTATAGAAAAACGGGACTTGGTGAGATACTCATTCGACACATCATCAACTTTGCATCCAGTCATGGATATGAACGGATTTCACTTGAAGCCGACATTAATAATCCGCGACTGATTGACTGGTACAGCAAGTTTGGATTTGAGGCGGTTAGAACCCTTCCAGACTACTATGGCCCCGGAGAATCCGGGCTCAGGATGTCTCTGGTGCTATCTGCCAAAAAGACCGTTCAGGATAGATTGCTCATAGTGACGGATGATGTCAGATCATTGAAGAAATGGTCTTCGGAACTGACTTTATGCTCTGCTCAAAACTACCTGTCGGACCAGAACTATGCCAAGTCCAACAGATTTCATGTATTGAACCTCTGTAGTTCTTACAAGATCCATTCATTGGGGTACTATGTGTCTTTGCTGGCTAACGCACGCAATCACATGGTTATTCCGTCCGTTGTGAACATGAAAGACGCCACAACTCCGATGGTGGCGCAAAGCCTCCTTGATGAAATCGAGGATTATCTTGCGGCAAAACTGTCATTAGTAAAAGAGCGTGATTTCTCCCTGACGATTATCATGGGTAAATCCAGCGATCAGCGATTTAATGAGCTGTCTCAAAAATTGTTCCGCCTCTTCTCAATTCCATTCTTCAGCCTCTGTCTTCAGTTCAAAGAACGCTGGACTGTAAAGAAAATCAAAGTGCTGTCTGTGAAGAATGTTATGGCTGAACATGAACATTTGCTGCAGGAAGCTTTGGACGAATATAGTGCGAGAAAACGCTATACCCGTCCACGGCTCAAACATTTCAAATATGATCTGGCAATACTGGTAAACCCGGATGAGAAAACGCCTCCATCCTGCCCGGAAGCACTTGATCGATTCAGAAAGGCAGCAGAAAAAGTCGGTTTTTACGTAGAGTTCATTACCAAGGCTGACAGACGTCGCATCTGCGAGTTCGATGCCCTTTTTATTCGGGAGACAACAGCACTTGAAGACCATACCTATGCCATATCACGACACGCATACACCGAAGGGCTTGTCGTAATTGACGACCCATGGTCCATAATGCTCTGCTCGAACAAGGTTTATCTTCACGAAAAACTTGTCAGCGAGGGGATTTGTCAGCCGCGAGGATGGTTGCTTACCAAAAAGGATATCTCTGACAAACGCATGCAGTCATTAGTGTTCCCTCTGGTCCTTAAACTTCCTGAAAGCTCATTCTCACAGGGAGTATATAGAGTGGACAATCATACCGAGTTGCAAAACCGGTTAAATGAGATGTTGAAAAAATCAGATCTGGTTATCGCCCAGGAATTCCTCGTGTCGGAATATGACTGGCGGATTGGCGTCCTCGACAACAAACCGATCTTCGCATGCAAATACTTCATGGCTAAGAATCATTGGCAGATATACAACTGGAACTCATCCGACACGGTCGGTTTCAGCGGCCAGCATGAAGCGGTCCGCATCGATCAGGTGCCGCCTTCAATTCTAAGGGCTGCGGTACGGGCCTCATCGCTTATCGGAAATGGATTTTACGGTGTGGATCTCAAAGAAATCGGCGGCAAGGCCTATGTGATCGAGGTAAACGACAACCCGAATGTCGATTTCGGAGTTGAAGACCAGTTGCTCGGCAATGAGTTGTACGAGCGAATCATGCAATCTATTTTCAACCGGATTGAATTGGAACGCCAACAAATCCGCTATATTTCCTGAAGAGATTAAAATGATCCATCCAGATACTATTGTGAGGACAGTTTCCCCACAGCTCGGTAACGGGGTATTTGCAATTCGCGATATCCCGCGCGGCACAGTGGTGGTTGTACGTGATGAATTCGATATATGCCTGCCCTACGAAGACTTCCATAAGTTGCCGGATATGGTTCGGGAATCAATGGAAACGCACGTATATCATGACAGGGACGGCATGCTCGTTTTGAGCTGGGACCATGCCCGGTTCATGAATCACAGTTGCCGCTGCAACACCATGATGACGGATTACCGTTTGGAGATAGCCATTCGGGACATTCAGGCCGGAGAACAGATCACCACAGAATATGGACTCCTCAATGTGCAGGACCCTTATGAAATTCACTGTGGGTGTGACGAATGCAGAAAAGAGCTGCGCCCCGATGACATCGATAAATACGGCAAGACTTGGGATGAACTGATCAAGACAGCCCTGCTGGCCATTCCCGATGTTCCCCAACCGCTCTGGGATATGGTGACGCCTGAAATCAGAAGCAGATTGAAAACGCTCCAACAGGACAACGACAAGTACTCATCGGTTCAAAACCTTAAATGGCGCGTGGCTACATAAAAATCAAAGGACTTAGGGATTACCCTAAGTCCTTTTTCGTTTTTGTGGCAAAAGTAAACTAGTCTGAAGCAATCTTATACCAAACATTCATAGACTCAAGGTGCCCGCTGATATTGGTATTATTTTTCAGCTGCCCGGAGAACTCATAATCTCCCTTGGAAAACAGAGAGTTAATCCCGTACGAACAGGCTCTGGCAATCGTGAATAGGCACTTGATACCGGACTCAGTACAATCCTTTTCAAGAGCACGCAGCAAAGCGCCGGCGATTCCCATCTTGCGGTAGTCCGGGTTGACAGCGAAGTCTGTCATCTCCGCACTGTTTCCGTCAGCAGCAACTTCTGCAGAGGCTGCGCCTACCAGCTTTGCGTCTTCGCAAACGCCCAGAAACCGCACCCCTTCTTCCATTTCCTGACGAATAAAATCAGGGTCAGTGATGGGGAACGGGTAAGTTTTAAATGTTTGACCGTAAAGATGCGCGAGCGCGTGCGCATCTTCCGGTCCAAGCCTGCGCATTTGCAGACTGTTAGGCAGAGTTGAGACATTACCCTTGCCCTTTTTGCTTTCAGCAACAGAAAGAACACGATCAAGCTCTTCCTTGTCACCCTGCTCCTTACGCCAAAGATAGCGATAGAAGCTCAGAAAAACACCGTCATCACCGTCAAACATATCCGGCACTTCTGCCTCTTTCTCAAAACCGCAGGACAAAAAATGCAACGCCTGTGACACAGGGACCTTGACGAAAATCTTCGAAAGGTCCTCAGCTACGGCCATATGGATCATTTCATCAACAATCTTCGGACCGTCTTCCGCTGCTAGAGACATCAAATAAATGCGGTCATTGTACGCCCCCATCTGTATGGTGCTGTTCCCTACAGCCAGAATAGAATCATGCAACATGCGAATTACGCTCCGCCCTTTCGTTATCCTCAGGAGTTAAACTAAGAGTGTCGTCCCAGTCGGAAATGAGTTTTTCAACGCCGATGGCTTTTTCCTCGGCTCCATCTTCTTTAAGCTGAAGATTGCACTCTGCACAATTCCGATCACAAGTGTTGCTCTCGTAAGAATCCGGTTCAGTGTAGGTGGTAATCACCCCTTCGTAATTTCGCAACACAACCTTGTTGGTGGCCCATGAAACAATATAGTTGGGCATGACCGGAATCTTGCCGCCACCGCCCGGCGCATCCACAACATAAGTAGGCACGGCAAAGCCGCTGGTATGCCCGCGTAAACTTTCAAGAATCTCAATCCCCTTCCCCACTGGGGTGCGAAAATGGCTCAAGCCTTCAGAAAGATCACACTGGTAAAGGTAGTAAGGGCGAACCCTGTTCTTAACCAGCTTATGGTTCAGAGTCTTGATCAGACGTGGACAATCGTTAACCCCTGCCAGCAAAACACTCTGGTTGCCCAGCGGTATTCCGGCATCAGCAAGTTTTGCGATAGCCCTGCGCGAAGAGTCAGTAACTTCCCGTGGATGGTTGAAGTGAGTGTTGATCCAAAGCGGATGATGCTTCTTGAGCATATTCACCAGATCATCGGTCACGCGATAAGGCAGTACAACCGGCATACGGGTTCCGATGCGAACAACTTCGACATGTTCGATTTCACCGATCTTGGTCAGAATCCAATCCAGCTTCTCATCTGAAAGCATGAACGGATCACCACCCGACAGCAGTACATCACGCACCTGCGGAGTGTTGCGGATATATTCAATTCCCTTTTCCAACTGGCTGGTGGACGGGATTGAATCCTGATCACCGACTTTACGTTTGCGGGTACAATGCCTGCAATACATGGAACAAAGGTTGCTGATATGAAAAAGCACACGGTCCGGGTAACGATGGGTAATTCCGGGAACCGGGCTGTCTTCATCCTCATGCAAAGGGTCGGTCATATCGCAACGTTCTATCTTCAGCTCTTCAGGGCTGGGAAAAGATTGCAGAAAAACAGGGTCATTTTCGTAATCTTCCACATCAATAAGTGAAAGATAATAGGGGGTGATGGCCAACGGAAATTTTCGCAGGGTCATCTCATGTTTTTTACGTTCAGAATCGCTGAATTTAATGCCTAAAACTTTTTCAAAGCTGGAGACAGTCCTGATTGTGTTGCGGACGTGCCACTTCCAGTCAGTCCAGTCAGACTTCGAAGAATCGTCATCAATCACACCGGCCAATGCTTCCTGTCGCTCTGTGTAAACAGTCATAATATCCTGTATTTTTATAATATTTGAGAGAGAAATTCCTGAGTCCGCAGCTCTACCGGAGCAGAAAACAAACGGGAGGGAGTATCCTGTTCCAGAATTACCCCCTGATCCATAAAGGCAACGGAATCAGCTACCTCATTTGCAAAATTCATTTCATGGGTCACGACCATCATGGTCATGCCGTCGTCGGCAAGGTCGCGCATAACGGTGAGCACCTCACCGACCAGTTCCGGGTCAAGAGCAGAAGTCGGTTCATCAAACAGCATTACTTCCGGCTCCATTGCCAAGGCGCGGGCAATGGCTACCCTCTGTTTCTGACCGCCGGATAAGGTTTCCGGGTAAGCAGTTGCCTTATCAGCCATGCCGACTTTATCCAAAAAGGACATAGCCAGCTCCGTTGCTTCTTTTTTGGGCATCTTCCTGACCTGAGTAGGCCCTTCAGTTACATTGCCAAGCACACTCATATGCGGAAAAAGGTTAAAATGCTGAAAGACCATACCCACCCGGCTGCGCATGGAATTGATTTCCTTTTCATCACTTGGAACCTTATCGCCGTTGATGCTGATTTCACCCTTTGTATATGTTTCAAGACGGTTTACGCATCGCAGCAATGTGGATTTCCCGGAACCGCTTGCACCGATGACTACAACCACATCGGAGTTACCTACATTCAGATCAACTCCCTTGAGGACGTGGTTAGTGTCGAACCATTTGTGAACGCCTTCAATACTGATAGTATCCTGCATATTTCCTCCTTAGGACCTGCTAGTGTCGAGCTTTCTTTCGATTGTATGAAAAAGAAATGTAAAAGCTCCGGTATAGATAAGGTAAAACACCCCGGCTATAGTCAGCATTTCCATCATCATGAAATTTGAAGAGGCCAACTGCTGTGATTTAAGCAGCAATTCATTAATGGTAATTGTGCTGGCAAGAGAGGAATCCTTTAAAGCAATGATGAATTGGTTCCCTAAGGACGGGATCGCACGCTTAAAAGCCTGCGGCAAAACGATCCTGAACATTGCGCGAGGATAACTCATCCCGATGCTTCGCGCGGCTTCCATCTGCCCGGGGGAGATGGATGCAATGGCACCTCTGAAAATTTCGGCAATATAAGCACCGTTATGAATCCCCAGAGCCAGAACAGCAGCCGGAAGAGCGGAAAGCCCAACAAGGCTGCGCATTCCGAAATAAATAAACAGCAACTGCAACAGCAACGGAGTGCCGCGGATTATGTAAATGTAGGCATGGGCCGGAAGATTAAACATCCGATTATCAGAAACGCGCATGAATACTGTCACGAGGCCGAGAACAAGCCCGAGAAGAATACCAAGCACGGTAATTTCAAGGGTCATCCATGCTGCCGGGAGAAAATACGGAAGATACTCCGGCAGACTTGCAAAATCGAAATACATCTTTATTCCTTTGCTCAAAAAAGAAAGGAGGCTGTCCGCCCCCTTACTCCTCTTTATTTCTTGGTAATATCTACCTTAAGCCACTTCTTACTCAACTCAGTAAGGGTACCGTCTTCATGCATCTGCTTAAGAATCTTGTTCACCTCATCCGTAAGGGTCTTATCCTCCTTGCGGAAAGCAACTGCGATATCTTCCTTGCGCAGCGGGGAACCAAGAGGTTTAATCTTAAACTTGCCGCTATTCATGGCATTAACGCCCACAACACGGTCAGTGATGACACCATCAATTACCCCGCTGGATAATTCGGTAAGAGTATGGGTATCATCTTTGTAGAGACGGATATCAGACACTCCCAGATTTTTGGCATCCTGCTCAAAAGTGGTTCCGGTAACCAGCCCGACAGCCTTGGCTTTGAGTTCGTCAGCTGACTTGAAAGGAGAATCTGTACGGACAAACATCTGAGCACCGGAATAGTAATACGGGTTAGAGAAATCCACGACCTTCTTACGTTGCTCAGTTGCAGCCATACTTCCAAGGATACCACTGTAAATACCGGACCTCAGCCCTTCGATAATACCACTCCACTCAGTGGTGACTGGTTTCAGCTTTACACCTAGTCTTTTCGCTACTTCTTTAGCAACATCCACATCAAAGCCGACCAGCTCATTTTGTTTGTTAAAATAATTAAACGGAGGATAACCGCCACTCATGGCAAAGCTCACTTCCTCGGCTTCTTTGACCTTGGCAAGGCCGGTCTTTTCCTGTTTAGCGCAACCGACAAAAGACACAGCAATCAACAGGGTGAACACCGCAAGGTATAAGGCCGTAAAACGTCTCATGTTTTCTCCTAAATATGTGTTCTATTTTTAAGGATACACACTCTTATATATCATCATATAAGGTGGTGAAGCAGTTTTTCGAATCTCACTGCGATGCACATATGAAAAACCTAAAAATAGAAACAATGCGACAAACGAAAATACAATAGTTATAATTGCATGCCTTAAGTTGTCACTTGCTATATCTTCCGGTCTCATTTGAATGCAGATAGGTAAAAAATTAAATTGAACAACTCTGTCGTTGTTCAGAACAATACAGACTCACCCCATACCCACAAGGCTATTTATCGGGTATATATTGGGTATACGACATACCCAACATTTTAGGAGTTGATGTGATGTTTAAGATAAGAAATCAACGAAACTCTCTTGCCCTGCAAGCCAAGTTTACGGCGAATATTTTTACGGTGGGTGCGGACGGTATCAGCTGTAATAGAAAGAAGTTCACCTATATGTTCGGTACTCTTTCCAGCCTCAATATAACGGCAGATTTCAACTTCACGGGGGGTGAGTTTCAGTAGCAATTCTTCAAACTGATCACCGGTCTCCCCTGCCAGAGCGGAAAGGCGCTCCTTAATAAATCTTCCAAAACTATTGCGCATCTGCGGAACAGGTTCCTTAATCATACGATCAAGGGCCGGCAGAATCTGTTCGCGAACCTGTAATGCAAAGTCCTCATGCATATCTTTTTTTTCTTCTTCCACAGATTCAATAACAGTACGCAAAGCCACATTCATTCCATCTACCTGCTCGCGAGTCTCTTCCAGACCGTTTTCAAGCCGCTGTATATCGGTCATATCCCTTAATCCGAGATGAAAGACCGTGCCGGACTGAAGCCGCACCTTATGCATGATCAACTCAACAGGAATGTCTTCCCCCGAACAATTTCGAGCAGCAAGCAATTCATCAAAAGGAACGGGGATATCTGTAGTACAGGTTTCAAAATGCTTTCGGACTATATTTGAGGAGTCGGAGCTGAAAATACTAAGGCAACTATTCCCGGAAAGAGTGCAGCTGCGACCGAAAAGCCTTTCTGCAGCGGTGTTGGATGAAAGAATACGGAAAGCCGAATCAGCCAGAAAGCTCGGATCCTGCGCAGCATCAAATAAGGCATTGAAAAGGGCAACACTGTCATCAAGAGCAGCTATATTATCCTCGATGCGCTCCTCATAAGATTCATGTAATTCAACAAAAGGAGCGTTATTGGTTACAACAGCAACATACCCTTCCGAACAATACGGGCCGGCAAGGGGAATTAGACGCAAGGAATAATTTCCACCGTCCTCCCCGTAAGGTATTTCATGCACGCCGGCTACAGGATAAGCTACGATGAATTCATCAATCCCTGAAGCATCAACCCCCAGGATATCCCAAAGCTGTCGCCCTTTCAGCGGCCCTCCGAAAAACTCAACGACACGGTCACTGGCTGAGCAGATACGACCTTCGCCGTCAGTAAAAAGGATAAAATCGGAAAAGGATTCAAATACATCAGAAATGGATTCTGGAATACGTTCAGAATTGTCGTCATTACTTGAGCTCACTAGTGAGTTCCTATGCTTAATAATTAGTTTAATAAAAAATAATTATTAACAGGCATTTCAAATGAGTTCAAATCTGCGCCCGGAATAAATAATTTTGAACAACAGGAAACTAAGTCTTTTTCATTATCTTGAGTTAATCAGCCGATTCAACATTTCGTTCATTGTCCCATTTACATTCAAGGACCTAGTATTCATTCAAAGGCTAAAAATTACCGAAGACGAAAAAGCATTTTGTTGATTTCTTCAGAATTTGGACTCTGGATCACCGGAAGTGTATTTGGAAAGCTCTACAGAAAAATGGCCGACAGAAACTTCGCTTTTAACCTTTACCGGAATGTGTAACTCATCAACGGTAAACCACATTTTAAGCGTAGCATCCGGACTTTTCTTGAAGACACCGCCAAGATCCTTGATTTCCGGCTCGATTACAAAAGTATCGTACTCCTTACCTGCAACTGTAATTGTTTCTCTTCCCGTAACCATTGCCCGGCCAATAACTGATTTTTTACCGTCTGTTATAGGGCAAACAAATTCGTAGCCAACTTCCAAGGGCTGGTTTCGAAATGAGAATAAAATGGACAGAGGGTCAAACTCGCCGGGATAGATTGGCAGCTTCTGGCGAAAAGTCCCGTCTGAACCGTATCTGGTTACGGAAAAGGTATTCCAGTCAAACTGTAAGGTTATGTCTCTATGGTAATCGCCTTCACGTTGTTTCTTGAAATAATAAAGAGCTGAATCCATCCCCGGAGTCGTAATGGATTCGATTCGATTTCTAACCTTGTAAAATACATCTACGAAATCATTTGTGCGTGCAGTTGCATTGAATATCGGACCGGATGTTCCATTGCCTTTTGATGTGGTCAGCTCCGCATATCCGGCATGAAACACCGTCCAGTAAAGATTGTACTCAATTTTTTCTCCCGGGTGAAAAGGAAGCTTTGATTCTGCATGGGCTGAACAGGAAATGGAAAAAGTAAATCCGACACTAAAAAGCATAGCTGCGAACAGAGACCTAAATGTATAATCGTAAAAATATTTATTCATGCTTATAAATCACATTTGAAGGTATTGATGTCAATGAACATAAGGTATGGGCACATGCAGTAACACCCCTGTAAACTCGCAGCAGACAGAGTAAAATTAGCGCGAAAGAAACACACGACAACTGACATTTTAAAAAATCAATTTACTGTTTGGATTGCAGAAGCATCTGTCAATGGTGTATATAAACAATTAATTTACTAAGATAATATGTGTAAAAAGCAAGGAGAACACTCGATAATGCCTAAGAAAAAGCATACCGCAGCAAAAATGGTCTTAATTCCTGTTTTAATGATATTAGGACTTTGCGTTTCTTTTTCAGCAAGTGCAAATCAGGACTACGACTTTTTACGCAGCAGAGTGCAGAATTATCAGGCTTTTGAAGCAGAAGAGCTTGCTACCTACGCAAGCGTGGAGGATTTGATTGTCCAGTCGCAAAAAGAATATGCCAAACTGCTGCAGCGCTCACAAATCCTTTTCTTCTCTGAAAGAGCATCTGCAAACTCTCCGATAGAAAGGAAGTTTGTAAAAAACACTCTGAATGACTTAAGAGATGATATTCAAGAAATCGTCGACAAACTCAAAAATGCCAAATCAGAATGTCTATCCAGAATTGAAGTTCTAAAATCATTTGAACAACTTTCCTCCAGCATGCCGGAGGGAACTCCAAAAGATTTACTCGCTATTTATCGGGAGAGATTCAAATCAGTTTCGGAATTACGGATAAAATCCAATAAGCAGCTTTCCCGCATTAACCTTTTAGATGCACAAGGAATCCGGATGCTTGACCGGATTGAAAAGCTGGAAAAAGGTGAAAAACAAAACCTGCTCCAACTCTGGAAGGCTTACCTGCTGACTGGAAAAAGTCCTATATTCAGCTCTGACTTTTGGGAGACATCATTTTCAATGCAGAATTGGATTCAGCTGAGGCAATCAGAATTCACAGCTGCCCTGCAAATTTATAAAAGCGACTGGGTCAAACATTTATCTGTTTTTATTGTCGTCCTTTTCATATGTTTCTCAGTCAAAGGATTAGTACAGAAAACAATCACGTGGCGATACTCCATACTTCATGAACACAAAAAGATAAAACTTTACACTTTTACTGCCCTGTTCAGTATTTCCTTATGCATTGCTAATATACTTGTATTTACGGGAACATTGGAATTTTTTTTGTATTTTGTTTTCTGCGTTTTCTTTTATTCTATTTTGCGCCTTTCCAAATTCCTGTCACGTGACAGATTTTTGATCACCAGCGGCAGTTTCAGGATGACCATGCTGCTGTTTATAAGTGTAGCAATGGTATCACTACACTTCCCTAGCAAATATATTACTATATTTTTTCTATTATTCATCTTCACATCATGGACAATCAGCTCGACAACTGCATGGCGTAAAAACGGATTCAAGGGCCTTGTCAGATCCACTCAAAAAATAAGCTTCATCACTCCACTTGTTATCCTGTCTTTCTTAGGTTTTGGAAGAATGGCCTGTCTGGTTGCTATTCTACTCTGCCTTGGAATTTTCATACGATCCTTTGGAAGATTATGGGCACAGATTCTGTTTGTCAGCACGGAAAAAGGAGAAAAACTGCTCAAGGGACTGATCAGCGGCCTTGCTGTTCCCCTAGGCTGGGGGATAGCTTTTTTTATTGTTTACTACTGGCTGTCAATATTTCTGGGACCGACCGCTATTGAAGATGTCATGGACAGGCAAATAAACATTTATGGATTCGCCCTGACAATAGGAAGTCTTGTTTCTTTGGCTGTTTTGTTTTTTATAACTAAAAGCTGTGTAGCAGCTTTCAATGTTTCCATCGAACATGTCGGCAATAAGTGGCCCAAAGGAAAGCGCGGTGCAGTACCATCAATGCAGACACTCTTCACCTACAGTGTCTGGTCATTGTTTGTGATAATTTCCATGAGAGTTCTCGGGGTAAACCTTACAAGCATCGCTGTTATTGCCGGTGGCCTTAGTGTCGGTATCGGTTTCGGACTCCAGAATATCGTTAACAACTTCATCAGCGGACTGATCCTGCTATTTGGCAGGTCTATCCAGCAGGGCGATGTCATCGAGCTTAGCGGTCTCTGGTGCACTGTCCAAAAAATCAATATCAGGACAACACTGGTTGAAACCTTTGAAAACGCCGTAATCATGATCCCCAACTCCGACCTTGTAACAAACCAGATGACCAACTGGACCAAAAACAGTTCGTCCCTGCGGCGTGATATCCTTGTAGGAGTTGCCTACGGTTCTGATACGGCAAAAGTAAAAAGCACCCTTTTAGCTGTTGCCGAAAAAAACGAACATGTTCTGCCTACGCCTGAACCTTATGTCCATTTCAGCAACTTCGGATCTAGCAGTTTGGATTTTATATTAAGAGTTTGGATCGACGACATTGACTACTCCATCAGAGCAATGTCGGATTTGCGGTTCGAGATAGACAACAATTTCCGCAAAGAGGGTATAGAGATCGCTTTCCCGCAATTGGATATTCATGTTAAAAACATGCCTGGGGAAAAGACCTCAAAAGGCAGTGCATAACCAGAACCAAATGGACAGGGAAATATCATGCCGCTTCGAGTCATCGAGATAATAGCCCCGGAAGAGGACAAGGACGATATATACAAAACCCTTGAAGAACATCGTCCTAATGAAGGCTATGTCTTTTGGGTTTCCTCAAATGAAGGGGAAAACTCCCTCACCTTCAGGGTAATCATGGATGTGAAGGAATCCGAAAATGTGCTTGATCGTTTGGAGGACTTTTTTACATGGAAAGACAAATACCGTATCATTGTCTTTCCAGTTGAAGCGACCATTCCCAGACTCAAAGAAATTGAAGAAGAACCAACCGAGGAAGAAAAGCAGCAGAATAACCAGAAAAAGATACAAAACAGGTTAAGCAGGGAAGAACTCTATGCCGATGTACTTGACACGTCTGTATTATCCCGCAGTTACATTCTGCTAATAATATTTTCATCAATAGTCGCTGTAATCGGGCTACTGAAAAACAATGTTGCCATCATAATCGGTGCTATGGTTTTGGCCCCCCTGCTGGAGCCGAATGTAGGGCTGTCACTTGCCACTACACTGGGTGATGACGACCTTGCAAAAGCTTCATCTAAAACACTTATTACCGGCATTTTACTGGCCTTTGCCATTACATTAGCTGCCGGATTATTCATCGGGGTGGACATCAACCAGAACTCTTCTGAATTAATTTCAAGATCTTCAACTGATTTTTCAGATATTATTCTGGCAATGGTCTCAGGAGCAGCCGGGATCATATCTTTCACTCTAGGTGTCCCGACATCTTTAGTCGGGGTAATGGTCGCCCTGTCTCTTCTACCGCCGCTCAGTGCCTGTGGTCTATTTCTGGGAGCGGGACACATTTCACACGCCATAGGCGCTGCCACTTTGTTCTTTGCAAACATAATATGCCTCAATCTTTCAGGGGTGATCTCTTTTTTCCTGATGGGAGTACAGCCTTTGACTTGGTGGAAACGTGAGGAGGCAAAAGCATCAGCGATGAGAATTATTGCGGTTTGGGGTGCTCTGCTCATAATATTGAGTATTCTTTTATTCTTCTGGTTAGTTAAATAGGCGTGCGCCAAAGAAAATTCAGGAGGATTTATGGCAAGATTTCTAAGGAACAAAGATCAAAAAGCCGGACTGCCTCCTGGATCGTTGATTTTCACCGGGCAACATAAAATTTCCATACCGGAACTCAGACTTATTAAGTACGACAGCTCCAGCTTGACCGACACGGCCATAGAGTCACTGAATTCTATTTCAGAAGCCCCCGAACGCACGGGAAAAATTTGGTTAAACATAGACGGAGTTCACGATTCTGAATTGATGAAGGAACTAGGTGAGCTCTTCAGCATTTCTCCCCTTGCATTGGAAGATATACTCGATACAGAACAACGTCCTTTTATCGAGGAGTATCCGGACTATCTGTTCTCCACTATGAAGATATTAGTCTCAATTGATGCCGAGCAGGAGATTTTTGCCGAACAAGTCAGTTTTATTCTACGTGAAAACCATCTGATCTCATTCAACGAACAGCCGAATGCCATTTTTGATCCGATCCATAAACGGCTCAAAAAAAACAAAACTAAAATAAGAAATAATGGATCAGACTATCTCTTTTATACACTTCTGGACTGTGTTCTTGAAAACTACCTTAAAGTCATAGAAATCACGGGAGAAAGGATTGAGGACCTTGAAGAAGAAGTCACAACAGAACCGTGTCCCGAACATCTGGAAAGCATAAATTTCTATCGCCGTGAAATTGCATACATCCGCAAATCAATTCGACCAGTAAAAGAGATTATCCTGAAAATTAATAAACTTGATTCTGAGCTTATTTCCGAAGACACAACAACCTACATGAAAGATCTATTGAATATGATGGATCAGGCATTGGATTCGCTGGAAATTTATAAAGATATTCTTGGCGATTTGTTCACCACCTACAGCATGTACATGGGGACCCGCTTGAATGAAACCATGAAATTCCTGACCATATTTTCAACAATATTCATCCCGCTGACCTTTATTGCCGGACTATATGGCATGAATTTCACGACCATACCCGGATTGAATTCACCGAACGGATTTTATCTATCCATTATAATCATGGGCGCAATTTCTGCCGGAATGCTGGTATTATTCAAACTGAAAAAATGGCTATAACAGAACATACACAATCCCATTTTATACCCACCGCAGTCGACCAAAGCACTTCAACTGCAGGCACATATTCAAAATTACAAGGACTTACGACACAGCTCGTAGGTCCTTTTTTTTATAGACCGCCTCAACCTTGCGAAGAATACCAAGAACTGCTATCAAACCCTACACTTTTCCGGATTTCTCTTAAAATCCCACATATTTTTTCGATAAATGAAATTTTGTTTATCTGAAAATTCTATTTGAACACACTCTTAACTTACATCAGGAGGGAAGATGTTTTCTTGGTACTTCAAAAGTAACCTGTTGATTCGAATCATTATCGGTCTGATATTAGGGGCCATTGCCGGACTTATTTTAGGACCTGAAGCAAAAGTCCTGTCTCCGCTGGGAGATATATTAGTCCGCTCGCTGAAAATGATCGTAATGCCGGTAGTCGTCTCCACAATCATCGTAGGCGCAGGCAGCGTAAAACCCAGCCAGCTCGGTAAAGTAGGCGCCAAATGCATGGGCCTCTACATGCTGACCACCGGATTTGCGGTTGCTATCGGACTCTTTTTCGGCAACCTCCTCCAGCCCGGTAACGGCCTTGAACTCGCAGCAGAAGGCGCAGCCCTCAAAGTGGCAGCACCCAAGGCAACATCCTTTCTCGATATCCTGATCAACATCATCCCCAAAAACCCATTTGCCGCTATCACCACCGGTGATGTTCTCTCTACCATCTTCTTCTGCATCATCACAGGTATTGCCATCTCCATGCTGCGCCACAGCGAAGACGCACGCATCAAGAATGCAGGGGACTCCCTTTTCTACCTTTTCGAAGGTCTTGCTGAAGTAATGTACATCATCATCGACTGGGTACTGCAATATGTTCCCATCGGTGTGTTCGCACTTATCGCCGTGGTTTTCGGTGCTCAGGGTTCCAAAGCAGCCGGACCTCTGGGCGTGGTTGTAATCGCAACCTACCTTGCTTTTGCCTGCCACATCTTCCTCATTTACGGTGGCGGACTCCTGCTCTTCAAGGTAAACCCGATCAGCTTTTTCAAGAAAGTTAAGACTGCTTCCATTGCCGCATTTGTAACCCGCTCCAGCAGCGGTGTACTGCCCATCAGTATGGAAGTTGCCGACAAGGAACTGGGCGTAGACAAAAGCATCTACTCCTTCTCACTGCCGCTGGGCGCAACCATCAACATGGATGGAACCGCAATCTATCAGGGTGTATGTGCCCTGTTCATCGGTTACGCCATTGGTGAACCACTGACCGCCAGCCAGCAGATAACCGTCATCGGGACCACTATTCTGGCCTCCCTCGGTACTGCAGGTATTCCCGGTGCTGGCGCAATCATGCTCATGATCGTGCTCAACTCCGTAGGTCTGGAAATCACAGCCGGCTCCCCCACAGCACTGGCCTATGCCATGATCTTCGGCATTGATGCCCTGCTTGACATGGGCCGCACCTGTACCAACGTTACCGGCGACCTTGCCGTAACCTGTGCAGTAGCCAACAGCGAAAATGAAATTAATCAGGAATGCTGGGAAGCCCGCGAGGCAACACAACAGTAAAAACCTGTACCACAACGCAAAAAAGAAGGCCGATTCCATCTGGAATCGGCCTTTTTAATTAAGCTGTCCCGTCCTGAAATAGGTTTACACCCAAAGGACCTATTTTATGAAAAAGGAAGAAACTCAAAGAGTAAAGCGTACTCAGCGGGACTACACAATGGGCTTTAAATTGTCCGTTGTGGCATTAGTTGAAAAGGGTGAAATGACCTACAAGCAGGCCCAAAGGGCCTATGGAATCCAAGGTCGCAGCACTGTTTTAAAGTGGCTTCGTAAACATGGCAGCCTTGACTGGAGCAAGCCAATGGTACATCAGAAAAGAATGCCAAAATCCAAAGAGACTCCAGCACAAAAGATTAAGCGTCTTGAAAAAGAGCTTCAGGAAGAGAAGATCAAAACTATGCTTCTCAACGAAATGATTGATATTTCTGACAGAGAACTGGGTACTTCCATAAGAAAAAAACTTACCCCCGAGCTGCACGAGGTCTTCAGGAAACAAAGCAAATAAGTTTATCTGCTTGCTGTAGACAGCTCGGGGTGAGTCGGCAATCGATATATCAGGCTGAAAAACGCCATAAGGTACGGGAAAAACAGTTCCAAGAAGTAAAGAAACTTGTTTTGAGTCTGCGGGCCAGAATGCCTCGGCTGGGAACGCGTAAGCTTTATTTTTTATTGCGTGAGAAATTTGTAGCTCGTGGAATCAAGCTTGGGCGGGATGCTTTTTTCGCATTATTGCGCAGAGAGCATTTACTGATAAAAACAAGAAAAAATTACACAAAAACTACAAATTCAAAGCATTGGCTCAAAAAACATCCTAATTTATTGAAGGAGTTTAAGCCTCAGTATTCAGAAGAAGTCTTTGTTAGTGATATAACTTACGTAAAAACGTTAAATAAAACATACTATCTATCACTAATCACAGACTCTTTTAGCAGAAAAATTGTAGGTCACAATTTGAGTTCTGATCTTAGTGCCGAAGGGACCACTAAAGCTTTAGATATGGCTATCAAAAACCGAAAAACGCGAAACAAAACAATCCACCATTCAGATCGTGGATTGCAGTACGCATCGTCCATTTATCAAAACAAACTCAAGAAAGCCGAAATGGTCCCATCTATGACAGATGGGTATGATTGTTACCAAAATGCGTTAGCTGAACGTATAAATGGAATTTTAAAACAAGAATTTTTGGTGGTTAAATGCACTAGCTTTGATGAGTTAAATTCACTCGTAAAAGAGTCTATTGAAATATATAATTCTGAACGTCCTCATCTTAGTTTGAAAATGAAAACACCGAACCAAATACATAAACAGGGCTGTGGGGGTACCCCCACAGCCCTGTAGTAAACCAATTAACCGTCAATCTATTTTAGGACGGCTCAAGCATTTGAAATCGATCTATGCATTCTGCGGATAATCGGTAACCAGCCCGGTCACACCCCACTCAGTGAGCCGCTTCATATCATCCACTTCATTAACTGTGTATGGATTAATCGCCAATCCGGCATCACGCGCGGCCTTGACCTTCTCTTCGGTAAGAAAGCGGAATCCCGGATGCCAAGCGTCTGCATTAGCAATACGGGCTGCTTCAAGCGGATCTCCGGCATATTTATGCTCGGTCAGAACTCCAGTAAGAATATGCGGGGCGACTTCTTTACTCCTGCGCACGTAATCGTGATTAAAGGAAGAAACCACCACCTGATCATCCATGGATTGCGCCCGGATAACTCCAAGCACCTTTTCCACAATATCACCGGCAAGAGAATCCGGGACCGCTTTGCTGAGATCCTTGATCTCAACATTGATCCACATATCCAGCTCCCTGCTGAGTCTCAGGGCCTCAATCAGCGTGGGGATGCGCAAATCAGCCGGAAGATTTTCCGGCAGTTCCCGCCAAGGCTGCTCAATATATTTTGGCGGGCAAAAACGGCGCGGGAAAACATCAGCGCTAAGCTCCTTTATTTCGGTAAGGCTGAACCTCCACGGCAGAGCCGGAGGATTACCGATAAACAGCGGATGAACGCTGGCATTGGTGGACCGCAGCAAATTCAGGTCGTGAAGGATAATTACCTCCCCGTCCTTGGTAACCTGCACATCAAGCTCCCAGCCGTCTGCCCCGGCCTCTTTGGCCTTACGTACTGCTGCAAGAGTATTTTCAGCCGCAAGGGAACGTCCCCCGCGGTGCGCCCAAATCAAAGGACGCTCATTTATTAAAGATAAAGACATTGTATAATCCTAATGATTCAAAATCTGCTCCAAGAACATGCGACTGCGCTCTTCCTTGGGTGCGGTAAAGAACTCTTTCACCGGTGCATATTCCACGATCTGGCCTTTATCCATGAAAACCATGGTATCGGCCACTTCACGGGCAAAACCCATTTCGTGGGTTACGCAGATCATGGTCATGCCCTGCTCAGCCAGCTCTCGCATTACATCGAGAACTTCCTTAATCATTTCCGGGTCAAGGGCCGAGGTGGGTTCGTCAAAAAGCATGATCTTGGGCTGCATGGCCAAGGCGCGGGCAATTGCCACACGCTGCTGCTGACCGCCGGAAAGCTGCCCGGGAAACTTATTGGCCTGCTCAGCGATACCCACACGCTTGAGATAGGAATGAGCAAGATCAACAGCCTGTTTGCGGGGCATGCTGCGCACATGAATGGGACCGGAGATAACGTTATCGAGGATGGTCATATGCGGGAACAGGTTGAACTGCTGGAAAACCATACCCACCTCGCGGCGGACACGTTCAATCTGCTTCACATCATTGGTCAGCGGTGCACCGTCAACAACGATGGAACCTTCCTGATGCTCTTCGAGCCTGTTGATAGTCCTGATGAGGGTTGACTTACCAGAACCGGACGGTCCGCAGATAACCACCTTCTCCTGCTGACGAATCTGAAGGTTGATATCTTTCAGTACATGGAACTGCCCGTACCATTTATTAAGTCCCTGTATATCGATCACAACCGGGCTGTCCCCGAGATGTGTAGCTGTATTTGTGTGCTGGGATGTCATTATATTTCTCCTCTATTTACTTGCGGAAGGCATCTTGCGTTCAAGATATTGGCTGTAGCTGGAAAGGGCGTAGCAAAGAATCCAGTACCAGAAGGCTATGAATACATAAGCTTCCTCCAGCCTGCCGAACCATTTGGGGTTGGAGGTGGTGGCGAATGCGATTTGCAGAAGGTCCACCAGACCTACGATGCCCACGAGGGAAGTATCTTTCAGGATTCCGATAAAGTTGTTGACCATGGGCGGGATAACAATGCGCAGAGCCTGCGGCAGGATTACCACGATGGTCTTTTTCCAATAGCTCATGCCCAGCGCGTCAGCAGCCTCGTACTGGCCTTTGCTGATGCCCTGTAAACCGCCACGGATATTCTCCGCAAGGTAGGCGGAAAAGAACATGGTAATACCGACCAAGGCACGCAGAACCTTATCCAACTCCATACCCGCAGGCAGGAACAAGGGCAGAACTACGGAAGCCATGAACAGAATAGTGATTAAAGGCACACCACGAATAAGTTCGATATAGGCCACGCAAAACGGTTTCGCGATAGGCATGTCCGAAGTACGGCCCAATGCGAGCAGAACGCTGAGGGGAAAAGCTGCCAGCATGGCGACAATGGAAAGCATGATGGTAAGCATCAAGCCCCCCCAGTAGTGTGTTCCCACCACGGGCAGACCGATAATTTCGCCGCCGTAAACAAGAGCAAAAACAACTATGGGTGAAACAAACCAGAGGATTTTAAGCCATCTGCTGCGACGATAGGATGCCACAAGACTGAGACTGACCAGAATTACCACGATGCACAGGGCGATCAGCGGACGCCAGCGCTCTTCTGCAGGATAAACCCCGGTCATGAACACGGGCCACATTTCACGTATAAAGCCCCATGCCGCCCCGGTGTATTCCTTGGCAACTTCCGGGTCGAGGGTAATGGAGGCATTAGTTACCGCCCACTCCCAAAAGGGAGCCACCGCCGACCAGATGGCCCAGCAGGAAACAACGGTCAGCATAGCGTTATACCAAGGGCAGAGCAGATTCTTGCACACCCAGCCGATTACCCCCACCTGAGTTGCCGGGGGCTGTCTGTCAGGAATATCTTGAATCATACTACCTCTCCACCAACGCTACTTTGCTGTTGTAAATATTCATTCCAAAAGAAATGAGCAGGGAAATGCACAGGTAAACACCCATCCAGATGCCCACAATCTCCACTGCCTGACCGGACTGGTTCAGGATAGTTCCGCCGACACTGACGAATTCGGGATAACCGATAGCCACAGCAAGAGAGCTGTTCTTGGCGATAGCCAGATATTCACTGGTCATAGGCGGAACGATGATACGCATGGCCTGCGGCAGGATAACGATACGCATAACCTGACGCTCATTCATTGCCAGAGCACGGGCGGCCTCGCGCTGTCCCTTGGAAACAGCCTCAATACCGGAACGGATAATCTCGGCGTTGAAAGCAGAAACGTACACTGTCAGCCCGACCACAAGCGCGGTGAATTCCGGGGTCAGCCCGGTACCGCCCTTGAAGTTAAAGCCCTTGAGTACGGGGAAATCGAGAGTAAAAGGCTGTCCGCCGGCCAACCATGCCAATGCAGGCAAACCAATCAGCACAGCAAGGCCAGGAAATAAAGTTTTAACAGGCTTCCCTGTTTCATCAAGAATACGCTTTGCCCGTCTGCGAATGACCCAGATAGCGGCAAATCCAACAACAACGGCAGCACAAAAGAGCCACGCCCCCTGCTGAGGAACCAACGCAGGCATGTAAAGCCCGCGCTTATTAAGGATCAACCAGCCACCGATATCAATGGACTTACGGACATTGGGCAACTGCTGCAGAACGATGAAATACCAGAAAAAAAGTTGCAGCAGAACAGGCAGGTTACGGTTAAGCTCCACATACCAGCGGCAGATATTGGAAAGCAGCCAGTTTGGGGAAAGACGTCCGAGCGCCACCAGCAGTCCAAGAATGGTCGAGGCCACACAACCGATGACCGTAACTTTCAAGGTATTGCCTAGACCTGTAAGCAAGGCCATGAAATAGCTGGAAGATTCCGTATAATGCGCAATTTCAACGCTGTCCCGGAAGATATAGAGTGTCAGCATGGGCAAACCGATGCTGAACAGCAGACAGACTGAGAGCCACTTGCTGTTCATAGGCCGATCAGACTTACTCTTCAGGTGACGTGAAATCAGCTGCGAAATTACAAGCCCGGCTACAAGGCTGACCAGAAACCAGAGCAGTCCACCCTGCGGTAAGGGGATTCCGGTCACCTCGCCGATGCGAAATCCGGCTTCATGATCCAGAAAACCGAAACCGGAACTGATACCACGTGTTTCAAGGTTGACCAGTGTATTCCGGTACATGGAAACTGCCAGCCAGAGAAAACCACCGACCATGCAGAGCTGGAACATCCAAGCCCTTCCCTGCGGACTGCGCCAGAAAGGAACCTTTTCCTGCGGTGCGAAACGTTCGGACATAGAAAAAACCTTTGCTTAAAATAAAAAAACGCGCCGGGAAAACTCCCGGCGCGAATACTACATTATATAGACCTAACGGAAAGGCGGTGCGTAGATGAGGCCACCCTCATTCCACTGCTTGTTGAGTCCGCGCTCCATGCGCAGGGGAGTCTTGGGGCCGAGGTTACGGTCAAAGATTTCACCGTAGTTACCAACGGTTTTAATGATGCGTACAGGAGCGTCCTTATCAAGGCCGAGGTCGGTCCAGAGGGAACCGGTCTTACCCAGCATACGCTGAACTTCGGGATCCTGACTCTTGGCAAACATTTCTTCAACGTTAGCCTGAGTAACACCCTTTTCTTCAGCAGCCATGGTCAGCCAGATAGTCCAGCGGACAATGTCAGACCACTGGTTGTCGCCATGACGTACAACAGGACCGAGGGGTTCCTTGGAGATAACTTCGGAAAGGATGATGTGGTCTGCGGGCTTCTCCATCAGGGAGCGCTGAGCAGCAAGGCCGGAAACGTCGGTGGTATGAACGTCGCAGCGACCGGTATCGTAAGCTTTACGGACATCAGGCTGTTTGTCGAAAACAACAGGAGTAAAGCTCATGCCGTTTTTGCGGAAAAAGTCGGAAATGTTCAGCTCGGTGGTAGAACCGGTCTGCAGACAAACAGTTGCGCCATCCAGATCCTTGGCATTAGTGATACCGAGTTCTTTGCGGACCATCATGCCCTGACCATCGTAAAGGGTGGTCACGGTAAAATCGAGGCCGAGCTTGACGTCACGGCTCATGGTATGGGTGGTTGTGCGGGAAAGGATATCAATTTCACCGGACTGCAAAGCAGGCAGACGCTCTTTGGATGTAAGCGGGGTGTATTTGATTTCGGGAACATTAACAGCGGCAGCAACTGCGCGGATAAAATCAACATCAAAACCAACACGATTACCGTTGCTGTCCAGAGCGGAAAAACCGGGGTTTTCAATGTGGGTACCAGCCTTAAGAAAGCCGTCTTTCTTGACGTTTTCCAAGGTGCCGGCCTGAGCAATGGATGCCATAGCCACAATCATCAAACAAATGAAAGAAGTACGAAAAAGAGACATTTAACTACCTCCACCCTCAAAACTTCACAACGCAACATTGTGAGGGAATTCCAATCCGTATATCATATAATACGGATTTGCGCTGCATAGATATTGCCGCCCTTCGGAAATGAAATCTCTCCCATTTCCGATGACAGCCATCCTGTTAACTCACTGTATGCAACTGTGATACACTGTTGCCAAGATCAGCTCAACTGGTTTAAACCAGTTTTTACAAAAAAAAGTTACAACTTCGTGATGACTCTGAAAAAATTATGTGCCAAGTTGAAATCTTGAACTCTTAAAAACACAACTAAATCATGAAAAAAACCAGATATTACGAAACAGTGCAGAACTTGATCCTGAAACGACTGGCTTCAGGAGAACTGAAACCGGGAGATAAACTCCCCTCGGAAAGAACCCTCTGCGCAGAACTGGCCTTGAACAGAAACACCATCCGCCACGCCCTGCTGAAATTGCAGCGGGACGGTAAAATTTTCAGGCTGGAACGAAAAGGATGGTATGTAAATCCCATCCGCATGGTCTACAACCCCGCCGACCACGTTAACTTCGCCCAACTGGCTGCATCACAAGGCAGGAAAGCGGAATGGACCACAGAAGACAACGGTATCATCACCATCAAAGAAGAAATGGAAACATATACTGATGATGGATTTGCAGCCGGGACGAAAGTCTATTCCATGGAGAACACCTTCTTCCTTGATGACCAGAAGGTAGCCCGCACCCTGAACTATATTAATGCGGAAAAACTGGAAGGAATTGTCCCTAAAACTGCCGAAAGGGCTATGACCCAGGTTGTTACAGAGGAATACGGACTCAGCCTGAAGCAAAGAAACCTGCTCATAAGACCGCTCCTGCTGCCGAAAGATGTCACATCTCATCTTGGGATCACACACGGATCTCCGGGAATTTACGTCCGACGCATTAAAACCGACGGTAAAGAAACAGTACTCACAGTAGAACACGAATACTGGCGCTTTGACGCTATTGAACTGCGAGTGGACCAGAATTAATTTTCAATCCAATAAAAATGCCCGCAATTTCATCCTAGAAATTGCGGGCATTTTTGTTTTGATAAAAATCTTTATTGCCCTTCGGCATGCTCTTCCATTACAGCAAGCAACTGGCCGGTCTTTTCAGCTTCTTCGGTCATACCTATCTCTGTAAATCCCCGGAAAGATTCGCGCACAACAGCCAAACCGTCCTGAATGTTGCCGGAGACAAAAAGGAGTTGTCCGAGCAATTCCCCGGCAAAGCAATGACCTTTGGATTCACCCAGCTTCTGAAACCTCGAATAAGCTTCCATGAGCATAAGCAGAGCCTGCTCCTGATTGCCTTCACTTATCTCAAGCTTAGCCATTTCATAAAGGGTTTCGGCCTTACCTCTGGAATCACCGTTTTTCTCACATTCCTTGAGTCTGTTTTCGTATTCCGCCTTCAAATCTGCTGACTGGTCCATATTTTCTCCAAGATTGTTTTATGCTTTGTGCGCTAGGGATATTAACGGTTTTTACAAACGTCAAGATGCATTCCCCCGCAAGGAAAAACAGTTCCTCCTGCTTATTAATAAGCTCAACCCCCGCAACCGTTATCGATTGCGGGGGCTGGGAGCGTGAGGGATAATGAACCTGGCTGACACCACGTCCGTTATTTATTTTATTAATACCCTGACCATTAATCCGACCACGTCACACTAATGCAGAAGGTTCGGCAGGAATGTGATGATCGGCGGACAGAACGTCATTACCAGCAGAGAAACCAACAGGGCTATCAGATATGGGGTCGAAGCCTTCATAACCTTTTCCAGAGGCACCTTGGTAATTGCGCTGGCAACAAACAGATCCAGTCCTACAGGAGGTGTGATACAGCCGATTGCAAGGTTGATAACCATAAGCACACCGAAGAACAGCGGATCAATTCCCAATTGGACTGCTACAGGCAGGAATATCGGAGTCAGAATGACAACTGCAGCAGAAGCATTGATAAGCGTACCGATGAAGAGCAGCAGTATGTTCATCATGATCAGAAACATAGCAGGAGAACTGGTCAGGGATACAATGTATGCCCCGATATGATGGGGAATTTCAAGGTTTGTGAGCATCCATCCGAAAACCTTGGCAGCACCGACAATGAACATAATCATTGTGGTTCCCATGACAGCCTGAAAGATAATCCGCGGAAAATCCTTGAGGGTCAGTTCCTTGTAAATGAAGAAACCGACAAAGATGCCGTAAACCGCTGCCACAGCAGCAGCTTCGGTTGGAGTGAATATTCCGCCATAGATTCCGCCGATAATAATTACCGGTGTCATCAATGCCCAAAAGGAATCCTTGAAGGATTTGAGTAAATGAATGAAAGAGAATGATCCTTCCGCCGGAATACCTTCTTTCTTGGCAATAACGTAGCTTACCAGACACATGGTCAGACCCATGACCAGTCCGGGAATCATTCCCCCCATGAAAAGGTCACCGATGGATGCGCCTGCGATAACCCCGTAGACAACCAAAGTAATGGATGGAGGAATAACAATACCTACAGTTCCGCCGGCAGCGACGATACCGGTTGCCAATTCACGGCGGTACCCTTTTTTCTCCATCTCATCGACCATGGTTGAGCCGATGGCGGCGGTAGTAGCTGCTGACGAACCGGAAATTGCTGCAAAGAACATCCCCGAAACCGCAACAACCTGAGCCAGACCGCCGGTAAACGATCCGACCAGAGCCTGTGCAAAATTAACAAGCCTTGAAGTTACGCCGCCTGCAGACATAAAAGATCCTGCCAGCATGAAAAAAGGGACGGCCATAAAGGAAAAGGAATCAATGCCGGAGTACATGACCTGAGTGATCATGACCTGCGGTATTTCCATGTAGTAGTAGAGAATTATTGATACGGAAAGGCCCAGAGCATACGCGACCGGAACTCCCAGAAAGGTCAGACCCAAAAATGAACCGAGCAATACTGCTTCCATGACTACCTCCCCGCTTCCGCTTTCTGTTCTACGACAGCGTCAGTCCCGCAGCGCTCTTTGATCTGTTTGAAAATTCTTACCGTATCTTTGATCAGGTAGAGAATCATCAGGAATGCGCTGATGGGAATAATGGAATAAACGACACTCATGGAAATCCCCAGTCCCGGAGCGACCTGAAAAGTCATGACGGAAGTCATCTTGGCCCCCTGAATCAACAGGAGCATAGTAAAGGCATAGCTGCAAAGGTTGATCAAAATTTCCAGTACCAGCCCTGAAGCAGTACCCTTGAATTTAGTGGGCAGAATTTGGACAGCCAGATGCCCGCTCTCGCCCATTATCAATGCTGAACCAAGGAAAACAACCCAGACAAAAAGGAATCTTGCCAACTCTTCAGACCACTCAAAGGTGTGCCCGAAAAAATATCTGGTTACCACCTGAAAAAAAATCAGGCCGAGCATGACGGTCATTGAAGTTACGGAAATCCAGTACAGGACCGCACGCAGTTTTTCGAATAATTTATCCATCAGGAATCCTCCCTGAGAATCCGGAGCCGGGAATTTACCCGGCTCCGATTGAAACGGCTATTTTTTCAGAGCATTAATTCTGTCAATGTTGTCCTGCCCTACAACCTTCGCAAACTTTTCATAAACAGGCTTGGTTGCTTCAGCGAACTGCTCGCGGTCAACTTCAGTGATTTTAATTTTTCCGGTTCCTTCGATGAGGGTCCAGTATTCATCATCCTTTTCAGTGGAGAACTTGCGCTGCCAGTCGATTGCTTCTTTAGCTGCTGACACGAGGATTTTCTGCTGTGCAGGATTAAGTCTGGACCAGCTGATCATGGACATTACCAGCGGTTCCGGAGCATAGGAGTGAGCGGTCTTGGATGCATATTTCTGAACTTCGAAAAATCGTTTGGTCCAGATATGGGCACTGGGGTTTTCCTGCCCGTCAACAGTACCCTGCTGCATTGCGGAATAGAGCTCACCGAAAGCCATGGGAGTTGGTGATGCTCCGAGGGATTTCATCATTTCAATGTAAATTTTGTTGGTCATGACCCTGATTTTAAGGCCTTCCATGTCAGCAGGAGTCTTGACTTCACGGACGTTGTTGGTCAGGTGGCGGATACCGTTTTCCATGTATCCGAGGAGTTTGATACCCTTGGGTTCAAGAGCTTTCCCAAGATCCATACCGACGGTATCAAGAGATTTGTAGGTGTGTTCACGATCCTGAAAAAGGAAAGGCATATCGAAAATTGAAATCTGAGGCTGGAACTGACCGAGTACGGCAGTTCCCACCAAGGCCATGTCAACGGTCCCGAAAATAAGACCCTCGATCAAGTCCTTCTGGCCGCCCAGCTGAGAGGAAGGAAAAACCTTTACAATAATTTCTCCACCGGATTTTTCCTTAACAAGTTCGGCGAATTTCTCCGCTCCCTGTCCATAAGGATGCACGGGCTCTGCAATATGTCCCAGCTTGAGAACCACTTTACCTGCAAATGCGGGAACCGACATTGCTGCAATCAGCACCAGCGCACATATTACTGCTAATAAACGTCTCATAAACCCTCCTCTGCTTCGGCAGATTTTCATTTTTTTCATAGAACTTCTTCCCAACTTTCAAACCTGAAGCCGAATCTATATGAAAAAATGAAGGAGGTGCTATTAACGGTTTAATATTCTTTTTATTCTTTACGGTAATTTTGTTCATTTTGTTCATGGGAATGAAAAAACAAACAAGAAAAGGCAGGCTATACCGGAAGGCGCCAGAATCAATAATAATTATTCACCATCAGCGAGACAAATCAGTTCCTGAAATACTTCCGCTCAGGGCGTCCTACGGTGCCGTATACTACATCAGGATAAATACTGCCGATTGACACAAGGTATTCCAGATAACGCCGGGCAGTAGACCTGCTGGCTCCAATTGTCTCGCCCACTTCTTCGGCACTGATTCCTTGCTGCTTATCAGAGTTACCATCAGCAAAAACAGCCTTGACCTTCTTCAAGGTCAAAGGATCAATCCCCTTAGGCAAAGTTTCAGAATCCGAACAGGATTCGGACAAGGAAGAGGCCGGATTAAGATTTCGTATGCTGTCCACGTCACTTTGCTCAATAGCTTCCTCTGAACGGAGGCGCTGGAAATATTCGCCGAATTTTTCGAGACAGGTCACGAAACGGTCAAGAATAACCGGCTTGATGATATAGTCAAAAACCCCGCCACGAAGGGCTTCCTTGAGCGGTCCCATCTCACGGGCAGCGGTAATAAGTATCACATCAGTTTCAATGCCCTGAGTACGAATTTCGCGCAGCAGGTCAAGACTGGTGCCTTCCGGGAAATATAAATCAAGAAGTATCAAATCAGGTTTGTACAGCTCAATCATGGTCTTGGCATCATCAAGACCCTGAGCAATAGCCACCACGCTGAACCCCGGCACCCTCTCGGTAAAACGGCGGTGAAGGTCAGCTATTCTGGCATCATCCTCGACGATTACAACTTTTACATCGATCATACTACAGTACACCTGACTTTCGGAATTATCACGGAAAAGAGGGTTCCGCCGGACTGGGCAGCTGAAACGGAAACAAATCCACCGAGTTCATCAAGACGCTGGCGAACCAGATAAAGCCCCAACCCCCGGCGGGAACTTCCCTTGGACGATATCCCCTTCTCAAAAATCTTCTCTATCTGATCCGGTGAAACACCGGGACCTGAATCCTCAATCTCAAAAACAATATCATTTCCAAGATCGGTAAAGGAAAGAAAGACCTTGCGATTGTCCTTATCCTGCTCCAGCACGGCCTCAAAAGCATTGTCCAGCAGGTTGCCGACAACAGTAACTATTTTCTCCTGCTTGATCCAATCCGGAACATCAACCATGGTGCTTTCACGGTCCACTTTGAAATTTATTTTCAGTTCCTTGGCCCGATTGTATTTACCAAGCACAATGGCTGCAATAACCGGATGGGGCACGGCTTTGTTTAAAAATCTGATAATATCCTCGTACCCGGATGATTCCCTGGAAACAAGGTCAAGAGCCTCCTGATAGGCTTCGATCTGGATCAGTCCGGCAATAGTGTGAAGCTTGTTTGAATATTCATGTGTTTGCCCTCGCAACAGTTCGGAATACTCCTGAATGCTTGAAAGCTCATGGGAAATACGGTCCAATTCATCTTTGCGCCGGAAGCTGGCAACCAGCCCCTTGATTGATCCATCCTTAAGAACCGGAACAATGTTGAAAATCAACTCCTGACCGTTAACGATCCGTTCCTGATCGAATTCGCTTTCGCCGGTAGTCAGGGCATGCTTGAGTCCTGCACAGGGGATCACGTCATCGATATGCTTGCCGACCAATTCCGCTGAATAGAAGCAGGTATAATTAAGTGCAGCCTTATTGGCCAGCCGGATTTCCCCCCTGTGGTCCGTGGCAATAACCCCCTCTCTAATGGTTTCCAGCACGGCCCCTCGTTCGAGGTAAAGGTTGGTGATTTCCGCAGGCTCAAGGTTGAGGGTAATCTTTTTAAGATGACGGGCAATACAGGCTGTAATGGCAAAACCGAGTACAGTCAGAAAAAGAATAAAGACTAGAGGACGATCCATGTGCTCGGCAATGCTCTTCTTAACACTGTCAGAAAGGTAACCGACAGAAACAAAGCCTATGATTTCATCATCTTCAGAAAAAACAGGTACAAACGCACGTATGGACCTGCCCAGTGTTCCGACCGCTTCCGAGACATAGGATTTGCCTTCCTTGAGAACCGGCCCGGTATCTCCGCCGACAAAGGTCTTGCCGATCCTATCCGGAACCGGATGGGAAAAACGCTTGTTTTCCACATCTCCCACAACAATAAATGTAGCCCCGGTATTTTTGCGTATATTCTCAGCCAGTATCTGAATCCTTCCTCCGGGATCATTGCGCATCAATTCAGACCTGATCATGGGAGTATGGGCTATTGACTGCGCCGTCTGGAGGGCACGCAACCCGATCTGTTCCTTGAGCAGGTTGGACGTAAGATCGAAGATAAGAAACAAGGTGATACCTAATTGGGTCAGGACGAGACCGGCGACCATATAGGCAAGGTAATGCTGTATGGTCTTTGGTTTTACGGCAGTCAGGATCTTGTACAAACGCATGGAAACCTTCCCCCTGCAATTTTGTTCCGGAATCATGGTTTATGGCGGAAAAGCACATATCTCAGGTCGCCCTTCAATGAACAGACTGCATATACAACTGTCATCTGAAACACTTGATCCGTATCAGTCTAAAATAATGTTTGCAAATCAACACCTGCTGAATTTCCCGACAGGCTATTTACATTTAAAAAAACAAGACTATACTCAAAAAGGTGCTGCCTATCCCGTTTTCCGGGCGGCATTACGAGGAGGTTACATGAAATTAAAACGCTACATTGGATTACTTACTCTCATCACTGTACTCATCCTGCCCGTATACGCACATGCGGACGGACTGCCTTCCTTTGTGGAGCTGGCTAAGAAATGCGGCCCCGCCGTGGTCAACGTCAATACTGTGAAAATGGTCGAAGTGGGCAACCCCATGGAAGACTTTTTCAAATTCCACGGCAAAGGCGGAGACAATCCTTTCGAGGATTTCTTCAAGCAGTTTAATAATCGTGGAAACAACAATCAGCCCAAACAGAAACGCAAAACAGGCTCGCTGGGGTCCGGTTTTATCATTTCCAAGGACGGATTCGTGGTCACAAACAACCATGTTGTCGCCTCTGCGGATGAAATCACGGTCAAGCTCCAGAATGACGGGCACGAATACCCGGCAAAAATCATCGGCCGGGACAAAGAAACCGACCTTGCCCTCTTGAAAATAGAAGTGAAAAAAGAGCTGCCCTTCCTTGAATTCGCAAACTCGGACAAAGCCGAAGTTGGCGAATGGGTACTGGCCATCGGCAACCCCTTCGGTTTAGGACATACTGTAACCAAAGGGATTATCAGTGCCAAGGGGCGCATCATCGGTGCAGGTCCTTTTGACAACTTTATTCAGACCGATGCCAGCATCAACCCCGGAAACTCCGGCGGACCGCTCATCGACCTGAATGGACGTGTCATCGGCATCAACACCGCCATCATTGCCAGCGGTCAGGGAATCGGTTTTGCAATCCCCAGCAACATGGCTGAAAACGTCATCACCCAGCTTAAGACCGACCATAAGGTCAGCCGCGGCTGGCTCGGCGTAACCATTCAGGATGCTGATGCCAAGACCGCCAAGGCTCTCGGTCTGCAAAATGAAAAAGGTGCGCTGGTCAACTCTGTGAATCCCGGCGATCCCGCAGACAAGGGCGGCATGAAGGTCGGAGACGTCATCCTCAAGGTTGACGGCGAAAAAATCGACGACACCAACGACCTGCTGCGCACTGTAGCAGCCCTGCCTCCGGGCAAGGCCGTAAGTATTCAAGTATGGCGCAAAGGACGCGAGAAGAACCTGCGCATCGTGCTTGGCGAACGCAACGGCAAGAATGTTGTGGCTGAAGCCGAACAGATGTCCCCCAAGGCAGCAGAAGAAAACCTTGATGACCTCGGACTGGTGGTTCGCAGGGTAAACCGCAAAGCTGAAGCTGAATCCCTTGGACTGGACAGGCCCGAAGGGCTGCTGGTCATCGAAGTAATGCAGGGAACACCGGCTGAAGATGCAGCCATCGCAGTCGGCGATGTAATTATCGAAGCCAACCAGCATAAAGTTAATTCCATCACTGACCTGCAGAAAATCATTAATAGTGAAGGTAAAAAACGCGGATTGGTTATGCTGCTCCTGAAACGTCAAGGCCATAACATCTTCCGGACTATAGAACTGAAAGAGAAATAATCTCCCGAAAGTTGTCAACTCTCAATTGCCCCGTCCTGAATATCATCAGGACGGGGCTTCCTAATTCAAACTCTTTACGTTATTAGACTGCCCATGAACAAAACAATTCTTACCGCCCCGGCTAAGGTCAACCTTTACTTGAAAATCGTCCGCAAAAGAGAGGACGGTTATCATGAGCTGGACACCTTATTTCACCCCTTTCCCGCTTTAGCTGACACCCTTGAGGTGACTGAAAGCGGAGAAGGCTGTACCATCCACTGTGCGGATTTCGACCTTCCGGCGGAAGACAACCTTATTTACAAGGCTTGGGATAAATATGCTGCGGCAACCGGATTCCGTCCGGGACTGCATATTGAACTGACCAAGCGCACTCCCACCGGGGCCGGACTTGGCGGCGGCAGTTCCGATGCCGCATCCATGCTCCGTTTCCTTAACACCCACCCCGACAGTCCGGGACTTGAACATGACAAGCTGAACGCACTGGCAGCGGGGCTTGGCGCGGACGTCCCCTTCTTTTTACTGGATGGTCCTGCGTGGGCAAAAGGTATTGGTGAAATTTTATCGCCTTCAGAGGTTGACCTTTCCGGCCTGACCGCGTTATTAGCCTGCCCGGATGTGCACGTGAACACCGCATGGGCATACAAGGCATGGTCCAACCGTGACCGCTCCACTAATTTGAAAAAAAGTGGAGGCTTTGACTTGACAACGTCAGCCTGCGGTAATAATAGAACGGCCTCCAAAACGAGGGTGACTTTGTTCAATGACTTTGAAGAGGTTGTCCTTCCCGAGTTTCCCAAAATCAGGGAGACAAAGGAGTATCTGTTGAAAAATGGAGCCTGCGGAGCTGTCATGAGCGGAAGCGGGGCGAGCGTCATCTCTTTCTTTAAAGATGATGAAGCAGCAAAAAAAGCTGCCACCGGCTTGAAATCAATAAACATTGACTCTGTTCTTCACAGGTTTTGAAAATTTTAATATAGATATATTTCACATAATCTGTGCAGGGATGTCGCCAAGTTGGCAAGGCACGTGGTTTTGGTCCACGCATTCGAGGGTTCGAGTCCTTCCATCCCTGCCAAATTCATTTCTCATCCGAGAGGTCAAGTTGGAGACCGACATGAACGGTGAACTCAAGATTATCAGCGGCTCGTCAAATCTGGCGCTTTCAGAAGCAATCTGTGACCATCTCGGCAGCACACTTACTCCCTGCCTGCGTGAAAAATTCAGTGATGGTGAAATCCGCATCGAGATTCAGGATAACGTCCGCGGCTGCGATGTTTTCGTAGTCCAGTCTACCTGTGATCCGGTGAACTTTCATTTCATGGAACTGTGCCTCATGCTGGACGCGCTTAAAAGAGCAAGTGCCCGCCGAGTAACTGCAGTTGTTCCTTACTATGGATACGCCAGACAGGACCGCAAGGTTTCTCCCCGCGCACCCATCAGTGCAAAACTCTGTGCCGACTGCCTGACTGTTGCAGGCATGCAGCGTCTGGTTACTATCGACCTGCACGCGGGCCAGATTCAGGGATTTTTTGACCTCCCCGTAGACAACATTTATGCAGCACCCGTCCTGCTGGACGAACTGCGCACCCGTGACGATGACATGGTTATGGTTTCCCCTGATGCAGGCGGAACCGAGCGCGCAAGAGCATACGCCAAACGTTTGAACGCAGGCCTTGCTATTGTTGATAAACGCCGCGACGCTCCCAACCAGGCTAAAGCCATGCACGTTATCGGCGAAGTAAAAGATAAAGTCTGCGTAGTCATGGATGACATGATCGACACCGCAGGCACCATGTGCCAGGCAGCTAAGGTTCTCATGGACCACGGCGCTAAAGACGTAATTGCCTGCGCAACCCACCCGGTTCTTTCCGGACCGGCTATCGACAGGCTGGCTGCAGCACCTTTTTCCGAGGTGATTGTAACTGACACCCTGCCTGTTCCCGAAGAGAAAATTGCTAACTGCAACGGCAAGATTAAAATCAAATCCGTCGCCGGAATTCTCGCCAAGTGCATTCACAACGTGCACTCCGAGTCCTCCGTAAGCGTACTCTTCGTATAACATTGCCTATTCCCACCCTCTGTCGGTCTTTTTGAGCGACAGCAGGTTAACCATAAGGAGAAAATAATGTCTGAAAAAGTAACCTTCAAAGCTGAGCTGCGTACCCAAACCGGTAAATCCGCAAACCGCAAGCTTCGCAATCAGGGTCTGGTTCCCGTTGTCTTCTATTCTCAGGACGGCGAAAACCTCGTTCTTTCCGTTAACGAAAACGAATTCCTGAAAATGTACCGTAAAGTCGGTACCACCCGCGTTTTCAGCCTCGACGTAGACGGTAAGACCTACGACACCCTGATCTGGAAAGTGCAGATGGACCCCGTCCGTCCTCGCCCCAACCACATCGACTTCCTCGGTGTTTCCAATGACCGTACCATCAAAGTCGACGTTCCCGTCGTAACCGAAGGTAAGGCACCCGGTGTTAAACTCGGTGGCCGCATGGCTATTTACCGCCCCAAGCTCACCGTATCTTGTACCGCTGCAACCCTTCCTGCTGAAATCGTTGTAAACATTTCCAGCATGAACGTTGGTGACACTGTATTCGTAAACGAAATTGACCTCGGTGAAGGTGCTTCCGTTGTTTTCGACAACAACTTCGCACTCGTTCGCTGTGCCGCTGGCCGCGGTTCTGCTAAAGCAGCTGAAGAAGCAGAAGAAAAATAGGTCTTTACTAGTATACTCATTTTCGGGCCCCGGTTTATCCGGGGCCTTTGCCGTTTGTTAAGCAGGGACATTATCATGGAATACAAAGCACTTATCGTAGGACTGGGTAACCCCGGACCGGAATACGCCAAAACCAGACACAATATCGGTTTTATGGCAGTTGATGCTTTGGCAGAAATGGCAGCATCCCGCAAAAGCATGCGCTACAAGGAAATGGGAATTTCCGGCGACTTCGAACTTTTCAGCCTCAATATAGCCGGAACCAGCGTGCTGGCAACCAAACCGCTAACTTACATGAACCTGAGCGGTAAGGCTGTTGCAGCCATCTGCGGCAAATATTCCATTGCCGTATCTGATGTCTACGTCATCCATGATGAACTGGACCTTCCCTGCGGAAGGATGAAATTCAAAAAAGGCGGTGGCAACAACGGCCACCGGGGCCTTGAATCCATTCAGGAGAAAATGGGATCTCCGAATTTCTTCCGCGTAAGGATTGGCATCGGCCGTCCGGAATTTTCCTCACAGGTCAAAGACTATGTACTTGAGGAATTCAATACGCAGGAACTTGAAGTCGCAGCCCAGATGTCACAGGCAGCAATAAAAGGGCTGAACCTGCATTTCAGGCGCGGTCAAGGAACGGCAACCCAGTTCATGAACAGTTTCATGCCTGATCTTCCTGAAACCGAACCGTAGACTATTTTTTACAATTCAGTTATAATAACTTTTCGTAGCAATTCCCTCTTAATAAAATAATTATTAATATAGAGGGTAAAAGAAATGGGAAGGGCCTGTAAACCCGTTTTCAGCTAATCCTGAATTACACGTAACCGCGCCACCACCATCTCGGGATATCCCCGAAATTCGCACCGACCTTTCCAAGCATTTCTTTTGCAATTCCAAGGAGCCATGAGTGTTTGAGCTAGACCAGTTGGTTGTCTACCCTTCGCAGGGAGTAGGCAAAGTAGAACGTATCGAAAGCCAGGAAATCGGCGGAGCAACCGCTGAATTTTATATTGTCCGCATTTTAAGTAACAATGTTACGCTCATGGTTCCGGTCATGAACGCGCATAACGTGGGTCTTCGCGCTGTCTGTGACAAGGACGCGGGCATGAAAATATTTGAAAGCCTCAAAGACAGATCTGATTTCACCGGTTACACCGGTCAGAACTGGAACAGACGCTACCGTGAGTACTCTGAAAAACTCAAAAGCGGTGACCTTCAGGATGTGGCTTACGTGCTTAAAGAACTGTTCCTGATTGGTCGCGATAAAGAACTTTCCTTTGGCGAACGCAGACTCCTTGAGCAAGCTATGGGTCTTGTTTCTATGGAGCTTTCCTTTGCTCTCGGCCTTGATCAGGATGAAATCAAGGATGAGATCAATGCACTTTTCAGTGACGTTCTGGAAAAGCAGGATGAGGAATCCTAAAAATCCTGTTCAAACGACTTGTCATAAACGATTCTTTCAGTTAATGCCCTATGAGTTACAGGCTTTAGAATGCTTCATGTTTCACCAGAAACAGCTAACAAAGCATTCTTAACAAGCAAGACTGCAACTAGGGTGGAGCAAGAATCAAAGACAGTACCAAAGTCGGTATATTCGAACAGATAAACAGCCCCTCACTCAGGAAAATCCAATATAATTTCCATCATCTAGTTAATGATAAAGCATTTCGATAAATGCATGAACACTTTATGTGTGCATTGCTGCCGCTTTCCGTTAACTTAAAAATATTTTTAAACTTTTTAAATCCGGTTATACAGTATGGGCCAAGACAAAAATATACAAAACCTGAACCTGACTGAACTAAAACAGAAGAAGATGTCAGACCTAATGGATCTGGCAGCTAAATTCAAAGTTGAAAACCCCAGCGGTATGCGCAAGCAGGAACTTATTTTCGCACTGCTTCAAGGTTGCGCGGCGCAGAACGGACAGATTTACGGTGAAGGCGTCCTGGAAGTCCTTCCCGACGGTTTCGGTTTCCTCCGTTCACCCACCTACAGCTACATGCCCGGACCGGACGACATTTATGTTTCCCCCTCCCAGATCAGAAGATTCGGCCTGCGCAAGGGTGACATTATTTCCGGCCAGATTCGTCCTCCCAAAGAAGGCGAGCGCTACTTCGCACTTCTCAGAGTAAATGAAATCGGACTTGAGCCGCCGGAACACTCCAGAAATCTGGTTCTTTTCGACAACCTGACTCCAGTATACCCGGACAACCGTTTCAAAGTGGAAAACGGACCCAAGAATTTCAGTTCCCGGGTAATCGACATTCTTTCCCCTATCGGTCGTGGACAGCGCGCCCTGCTCGTTGCACCGCCCCGTACCGGTAAGACCATGATGCTGCAGAACATCGCAAACTCCATCAACGCCAATCATCCGGACGTTGATCTCATTGTTCTGCTCATCGACGAACGCCCCGAAGAAGTTACCGACATGGCAAGAACTGTTAAGGCTGAAGTGGTCAGCTCCACTTTTGATGAGCCTCCGCAGCGCCATGTGCAGGTTACCGAGATGGTTCTTGAAAAGGCCAAACGCCTTGTTGAGCGCAAACGTGACGTTGTCATCCTGCTCGACTCCATCACCCGTCTCGGCCGCGCATACAACGCCGTAACCCCTTCCTCAGGCAGGGTTCTTTCCGGTGGTCTGGATGCCAACGCAATGCAGCGTCCCAAAAGATTCTTCGGCGCAGCCCGCAACATCGAAGAAGGCGGCAGCCTGACCATCATCGCCACCGCACTCATTGATACCGGATCCCGCATGGACGAGGTTATCTTTGAAGAGTTCAAGGGAACCGGTAACATGGACCTTTACCTTGACCGCAAGCTCGCTGAAAAGCGTGTCTTCCCGGCTATCGACATCAACCGTTCCGGTACCCGTAAGGAAGAACTCCTCCTTGATGACGGAGTTCTCAACAAGGTCTGGATCCTGCGCAAGCTTCTTGCCCCCATGAACTCCATCGATTCCATGGAATTCCTGCTCGATAAGATGAAGGGCACCAAAAACAATGACGAATTCTTCGACATGATGGGCAAATAACAGCCCCGGTTCATAAAAGAATTATAAACCCCGCAAGTTCTGCTTGCGGGGTTTTCTTTTTGCTTCCTTCCTTTACAAGCCGCCATTCAAAACTTACTCTCTTCAACATAAATCTAATTTTTCAACATCACATATAGATTCAACAGATTTCAGTATGTCCATCAGAAATAAAATTCATCTCCAGATCATATCGTTAATGCTGATCTTTTTTTTCAGCCTGAGCATAACTCCACAGGCCATTGCAAATTCACTTTTCGGCGAGTTCACAGTCAAAGATGAAATCAAACTCGGCGGCGAGTTTGATAAGATGGTCCGCAGCAGGCTTCCGATTATCCTCGACCCGCAAATTGACGGCTATATTAAACACTTGGTAGCGAAGGTTGCCAGACACATCCCTCCCCAACCATTTCCGATTACCGCTACCGTTATACGCAACAATTCCATGAATGCGTTCGCGGTTCCGGGCGGCTATGTATATGTATACACCGGCCTGATTCTGAACATGAAACATGAGGCTGAGCTTGCAGCGGTTATCGGCCACGAACTTGCCCACGTGTCACTGCGCCACGTGGCCCGCCGCATGGAAAAAATGAAGATGGTCAACTTTGCCAGCATGCTCGGCACATTGGCCGGTATGCTGGTCGGCATAGCCGGTGGCGGCAGCAATATGAGCAACCTCGGTTCAGCCATTGCCATGGGCTCTATGGGCGGCGCCCAGAGTGCATACCTTAACTATACGCAGGAAAACGAAAGGGAAGCTGACCATCTAGGCATGAACTATCTTGTTGCCGCCGGTTACAACCCGCAAAGCATGATCGATGGTTTCAAGGTAATGAAACAGCGTCAATGGCATATCAGCAACACAAATATACCTACTTATCTTTCCACACACCCCGGTCTTGATTCACGTATCGAATACCTGCAGGACCGCTTCAAGCGCATGCCTCCGGAGTATTTCATGCGCAAAGATGACGATGCAACTTTTTTCAAAGTTCAAACCCTGATCAGGGCAAGGCTGACTTCGCCGGACGTTGCCCTTGCCCACTATATGGCTATACCTGAAAATGAACGCACCTGCCTCGACCATTTAGGGCTCGGAATTGTTTACACGCGAATAAAGCAATACAAAAATGCTGAGCTTGAATTTGATCAGGCACATGCTCTTTGCCCTGATGAGACCTTGATCCTGCGGGAACAGGGCCGCTTCTATTTTACCGTTGGAGACATGGATAAAGCCTCCCCGCTGTTGCGCGAGGCCTACCTGCGTGAGCCGCGTGATGCCATGACCCTTTTCTTTATCGCCCGCATTGAAGGAACAAGGAAAAACTACAAGCAAGCCATCCTGACAATGCGCAAGGTCGCGGAAATGGTTCCTTACGATCAGGAAATTCACTACCATCTTGGACGCATGCTCGGAGAATCAGGGAATTACTTTGAAGCCCACACCCACCTCGCATACGCAGCGTTATACGGCCGGGACATGAAGCAAGCCCAATTCCACCTCCACAAAGCTGAAGGACTGGCAAAAACCAAGAAACAACGCGAAGAACTTGCTGAATTGCAGGAAACTATCAATCCGAAACCGCCCGAGGAAGAGGACAATGGAAAGCTTGAATGATCCGGGCTTTTGAGGTAACAGTTTTCGTTTCTAAAATTCTATCTCCAATTAAAAAGTGAAGCGAATATGATCATCGCAAAATCAATAGATGAAATAGTAAAGCCTGAACAAGGCGCATGTGTAACAATCGGAAACTTTGACGGGGTTCACAAAGGCCACCAGAAGCTGATCAGCAGCACCTGCGAAAAAGCACGAGCCAACGGCCTTGCCAGCGTTGTCGTAACCTTTGACCCCCATCCTCTCCGGGTACTGGTCAATAGTAAAACCCCGCCTTTCATAACCCTTACCTCACAAAAGCTGGAACTCATCGCCCTGCACAAGCCGGACATCATTCTGGCCCTGAATTTCACCAAGGAAATGGCAGCCCTTTCTCCCGAAGAATTCATACAGCAATACCTCATAGACCCGCTAGGGATGAAAGAAATGGTCGTTGGTTATGACTATGCACTGGGTAAAGGGCGCAGCGGCAACTACGAAACCATCGTAAATCTGGGCAAGAAGCATGATTACAAGGTTGAGCGTCTTGACCCGGTAATCATCAACGATGCCGTTGTCAGCTCCTCCCGTATCCGGGACATGGTCAGCGAAGGTAATGTCTGGGACGTTCGTCCGCTGCTGGGCCGTTTCTATCAGGTTCGCGGAGAAGTTGTACACGGTATGAACAGGGGTGGCAGGCTGCTCGGTTTCCCCACCGCCAATATCAAGCTCGAAGATGAACTCTTCCCCAAGAAAGGGGTCTATGCCATCCGCGTGGAAGTCGAAGGCAAAGTTCTGCCCGGTGTTGCCAACATCGGCAAGAACCCAACTTTCGGCAATGAAGCACTTTCCGTGGAAGCACATATTCTAGATTTTTCCAGCGATATTTACGGCAAGGACATCCGTGTGCACTTCATTCAGCGCATTCGTTCCGAAAAAAAATTCAACGGGCTGGATGAACTCAAGGAACGCATCAGTATTGATATCGGCCTTGCCAGAGAAATTCTTTCATACCCTGAATCACAGGTCCGTCCCGGACTGCATCTGAGCGAATCAGAATCAGGAGCAGAATAATGAGTCCTTTTCTTAATCTGCATACATGGAAGGATCTCGTACGCTCCTACCGTAAAGTCAGTCATTTCCGCTGGCTGGTACTCGGCATTGTAGTCGGTATTCTTTCCGGTATCGTAGCCGTTCTTTTTTTCGGCGCTGTGGAGCTGGGCAAACACATTTTCATGAGCCAGTTGGCCGGGCTGTCCCTGCCTGCGCCTGAGGGCGAAGAACTTTTCCATGGGCATGCCGGTGAGCACCTGCGCACTTGGACCATCCCCATCTGCCTGACCATCGTAGGTCTGGTTACCGGATGGCTGGTAAACAGATATATCCCGGAAACAACATCCGGCGGAACAGACGGCACCGACGCCACCATTAAATGTTTCCATCAGGGCAGCGGTCTCATGCGCCCCATCGTGCCCATTATCAAGGGGCTTACCTCAGTTTTCACCATCTCCTGCGGTGGTAGTGCGGGCCGTGAAGGTCCCATCACCCAGATGGGTGCAGGTGTAGGCTCATGGCTGGCCCAGAAGCTTAAACTCTCCACCAAGGAACGCCGAATCCTGCTCCTCGCAGGTGCAGCCGGCGGTCTCGGTGCGATCTTCCGCGCCCCGCTGGGGGGAGCACTCACAGCTATTGAGGTCATCTACCGCGAGGACTTTGAATCCGAAGCAATCCTGCCTTCGGTCATATCCTCCGTAGTGTCCTATTCCCTGTTCACACTTTTCTACGGCACTGAGCCTATCTTCGGAATTCCGCGTTTTGTCTTCCACGATCCGCGGGAACTGATCTTCTACGTGGCTCTGGCCTTTGCCTGCACTTTGGCAGGCTGGATGTATATCCGCACTTTCCGCTTCATCAAATATTCCGTATTCAACCAGATAAGGGACCGGGTCGGCCTCATGTGGGCCACCGCTCTCGGCGGACTGCTCATGGGTATCATGGGTATGTTCTTCCCGCAGGTCCTCACCGGCGGTTATGGCTGGCTGGAAATGGCAATCATGGGTGAAATCCCGCTCATGATGATGATCGCCATTGTAATCGGCAAGACCATCGCGACCTCCATGACCATCGGTTCCGGTATGTCCGGCGGTATGTTCGCCCCCGCACTTTTCGTGGGCGGTATGTCCGGCGGTATCGTCGGCCAGCTTGCCGGAAAATACTATCCGGACATCGTCACCCAGCCCGGCGGATATGTACTGGTCGGCATGGCCGCATTCTTTGCCGGGGTGGCAAAAGCCCCCATCGGCCCGCTGATCATGGTCTGCGAACTCACACAGGGTTACGGCCTGCTGGCCCCGCTCATGCTCGCCTCCGCTCTGTGTATTGTGCTGGGACGAAGCTTCTCCCTCTACGAGCATCAGGTGGAAAGTAAATTCGATTCCCCTGCCCATATCGAGGACAAGACCATCAACATCCTTGAAGGGCTGCACGTAGAGACCCACTACAAACCGGGCCGTGTAACCACCCTTGAAGAAGGAACCACGCTCAAGGCGCTGACCGATATCATCGCCAACACCAACGAGCTTTACTTCCCGGTCAAAAGCGAAGATGGGGTAATCACCGGAATCCTAACCATTCAGAATGTCCGTAACCATCTCTTCAACCCGGACCTCTTTGACCTCATCCTAGCCAAGGACCTCGCCACCAAACCGGCGACCCTCAAGGCAGAGGATGACCTTTACACAGCCCTGCTCAAGTTCGTAGATACCGACTACGGGCAGATTCCGGTTGTAAGTGAGGATGATCCCAACAGGATCATCGGTATCCTGAACAGGGAGAACGTGTTCCGAGCTTATGCCTTATCTGTTAAGGAGTTGAGGGAAGCTGCAGAGTAATTTAATTCGAAATGAAGTTTGCCTCCGGCGGCTTAAACCCTTTTGAAAAATGGTTTAAGAATCCCAAAACCTTTCATTAGGCTTCGCCGTTTCAAGCAATTAATTGTCATAGATTGAAAAAGCTCCCTCTTGCGCTTGCAGGAGGGAGCTTTAAATTTTTCAGACTGATTCAAACCCTAAACAACTTCATCAACATAAGTTCCCGGAGGAGGTACCGTACCGACAGAAGCACTGCCTCCTTCAACGGTCTGTGTAGATTCTCCGGTCAGATCGACTTTCTTATCACCCTCCGGTGCAACAGAACTGGCAGTCGCGACAGTACTTACCTGCTCAGCAGCCTGAACATTCCCGGCAACGGTCTGAGGTTCATCCTGCTCATTGCCTTTTAATATTTTGTCGCCCTTGGCTTCAGTTACATCTTCGACCATCTCCGCGATTTCCTCAGCAAGCTCCTCGGGATCAGGGTCAGCATCCAGAACCTTCTTTGCTTCCTCGGGCATAAGCTTTTCTTCGATCTTTGCTTCGGCCTTTTCTTCCTGTTCCTGTTCTTCTTCCTTACGCTCGGCTTCTATCTTCTCTTCAAGTTTTTCCTTAGTATAATCATCTGCCTGCTCTTCGGCTAAATGTTCGGCCTCCATGGGGGTAAGTTTCATTAATTGATAATTCATGGGCATATCAGCAGAAAGCACACTAGCATCATCATTAAAAATATTCGTAACAGTCTGCATCTGAGTACGGAATTGATCCGCAACAGCATAGGAAGTCATCAGTCCGTTGATGTACCGTGACTCCTCACGATTCTGCTTGACGAAACTATCCGACATCATATTGCGCTGGGAAAAAGTATGCCCCTGCGGTTCTTTTTCAACCGTCGGCTGATGGGTTGAGTTTACCTCTTCCTCAGCGGATTTCTTCATATCGAAAATATTGAATTTAAAGCCCGAAGATTCATCGATTCTCATGGCTGACCTCGAATATATGAATTTTAGAGGTTAATTGTGTGTCGATGTTATTTTCGGCATAAATTTATATTTCTTTAGGTTGGGGTGGGGAAGATTTTTTATCCCCCCTTGCCATCCCCCCCACAGGTATTATGTTCTGGTAACCAAAAATTTCACGCCGCTATTAATAAATATCCCTCGGCGTAATTATTGAATTCATAAACAAATAGAACTCAATCCGTCATATTGAAATAGATGAATCAGGAGATGAACATGGAAATGAGAGGAACAACCATTCTGGCCGTTAAGGACGATAAAGGCACTGCCATGATCGGTGACGGTCAGGTCACTATGGGACAGGCTGTGGTTATGAAACATTCCGCAGTTAAAGTCCGTACCCTTTACAATGATCAGGTTATCGCCGGATTCGCCGGGGCGACCGCTGATGCATTCACCCTTTTTGAACGCTTTGAAAAGAAACTCAAAACCTACTCCGGCAACCTTGTGCGCTCCGCTGTTGAGATGGCTACCGACTGGCGCACTGATAAATTCCTGCGCAAGCTGGAAGCAATGATCATGGTTGCTGATGCCGAGCATATCCTCATCATCAGCGGTAACGGTGATGTTATCGAACCTGACGACGGTGTTGCCGCCATCGGTTCCGGCGGTTCCTACGCCCTTTCCGCAGCCCGTGCGCTCATGCGCAACACAGATATGCCCGCTGCGGACATCGCGCAAAAATCCATGGAAATCGCCAGTGAAATCTGCGTATACACCAACGACCACTTTGTTCTCAAAACCCTTGAAAAATAAAATTTCGCGAGCTTGAAAAAAATGAGCAATCTTACACCTAGAGAAATCGTTTCTGAACTGGATAAATTCATTATCGGCCAGTCCGATGCCAAACGGATGGTCGCCATTGCCATGCGTAACCGCTGGCGCCGTCAGCAGCTTCCGCCGGAACTGCGTGACGAAATCGCACCCAAGAACATCATCATGATGGGGCCTACCGGAGTCGGTAAAACCGAAATCGCCCGCCGTCTGGCTAAACTTGCCGGATGCCCGTTCTTCAAGGTCGAAGCCACCAAGTTCACCGAAGTTGGTTACGTGGGCCGCGATGTTGAATCCATGGTCCGCGACCTCATGGAAATCGGCATCAACCTTGTGCGCAAGGAAGAAATGGAAAAGGTCAAAGTAAAGGCTGAAAAACACGCCGAAGACGCACTTCTCGACATCCTTCTGCCCTCATCCAAGCCCAAGCAGCCCGGCATGGGATTCTTCAATCCCGCTGCAGCTGAAGAACCGCAGATTGAACAGCCCGCAGCGGACCAGTCTTCCACCCGCGAGAAATTCCGCAAAATGTGGCGTGAAGGCAAACTTGATGACCGCGAAGTAGAAATTGAAGTTTCCGTACAGGGCGGCGGAGTGGAAATCATGTCCGTGCCCGGTATGGAAGACATGGGCATGCAGGTCAGCGACATGATCGGCAAGATGTTCCCCAACAAAAAGAAAATGCGTAAGGTCAAAATCCGCGAAGCTTATGAGATCCTCATCCAGCAGGAATCCGACAAGCTTATCGACATGGACAACGTGGCAGAGCTGGCCCGTGAACGAGTTGAACAGGGCGGAATCCTCTTCCTTGATGAAATCGACAAGATTGCAGGCAATCAGGAAGGCGGCGGTTCTGCAAACGTTTCCCGCGAAGGTGTACAGCGCGACCTGCTGCCTGTGGTTGAAGGCTGCGTAGTCAATACCAAGTACGGCATGGTCAAGACAGACCATATCCTGTTCATATCTGCAGGCGCATTCAGCTACGCCAAGCCCTCTGATCTGATCCCCGAACTTCAGGGACGTTTCCCCCTGCGTGTGGAACTGACCTCCCTCGATAAGGATGACTTCTACCGCATCCTCACCGAACCGCAGAACGCCTTGACCGTTCAGTACAAGGCTCTGCTGGAGACCGAAAACATGACCATTGATTTCAGCCGCGAAGCACTTGAAGAAGTGGCCCTCAACGCTCAAAAATTCAATGAGGAAACCGAGAACATCGGAGCACGCAGACTCTACACCATCATGGAAAAGATTCTCTCCGACCTTTCCTTTGAAGCGCCAGACCGTTCCGGCGATTCAATTGTTATTGATAAGGAATACGTACAGAAACAACTGCAAGATGTAACAGAGGACAGGGATCTTTCACGTTACATTCTGTAGCAGACTTTATATTTGTATTAAATTAACAGTAAAGCGGGACAGTTGTAATGCTGTCCCGCTTTTTTACTAGTTTTAAAAATTGAGGCCCATTCGGTTCTGTGCTATACGCACAAGGGACATCTGGCTGACATAATTTTAATTATATATTTTAAAAGTTAAGAGACAAAACAGGCGCTATGGCTGAAAGCACAACTCCCATGCCCAAAATAAAGGGCACCTTTTCCACAAAACTGATACAGGAAATCGGGACCGGAACGACTAAAAGGAAGGTCATCCAGTCTTTTCTGTATTATGCGGAGGAGAAAGATAACGGAGAAGTGGGCTTGCGGGTACTCAATGAAAATGACGTTCCCACCGGTGAAGAACAGATTATCAGCAAGGAAGAACTGCTGGAATCATTCACTCCGGAAGTTGAGCTTTATACGTCCAAAGTATTTCCGGCCATCCAGAAACTGAATAAAGCTCTTGCCAAGGCTGACCGCCAACGCCAGCAGGGCAATACATTTACTGCCGAAATGGAATACGGCAAGGCCCTCAGCATTGATGAAGATAATATCAGGGCCAACTTCGGCATCGGCCTCTGCTACCTTGACCGTAATGAAGCAGATAAAGCCGCAGATGTATTCAGCAGATTAATAGGACTGAATGCAGCCTTTGAACGGGAACACAAACACCTCTTTAATGATTTCGGCATCTCCCTGCGCAAAAACAAAATGTTTGACGAGGCAGTTAATTTTTATTCCAGAGCAGTGGGACTGACCGATGACGACGAAAACATCTACTTCAATATAGCGCGCTGCCTTTATGAAAAAGGTGATCGGAAAGGGGCCCTGAAAAATGCTGAAAAATGCCTCGGAATCAATCCAGAATCTATTCCGGCTATGAAGCTAAAAAAATATTTAACAAAAAAAGTTGCTGTCTGATCTATAATTTTCCACGCACAAGTGCCCAGCATAGTCCTTCTTAATTCTATATTAAGAAGGACTTTTTTTCCGGCTTTTCTCCAAATACAACTAACAAACCCTTGATATTGCTTAACACAAACTTTAGGCACGCCCCTTGCTTAAGTACTGGTGACCGGATTTTTATTCCGGGCTACAGGTTTAACAGGTGCAGGCGGAGTCACAGTTTTAGTGCCGACACCTATCAAGGAGTTCAATCATGGGTTTCAGCTCAATGTATACAGCCGCGACGGGCGTGAAGTCACACGGAGTGCTAATGCAGCAGATCGGTGCCAACCTTGCCAACGTCAATACCACTGCCTACAAAAGCGGCGACACATTTCTTGAAACACTCGCCAGCCAGAGTTCGGGCAAGGCTAATTCCGGGATAGTTTCCGGAGGAGCCAACAGCCCCGGGCAGATCGGGCTGGGAACACGGGTTGCGACCACCAGAATAAATTTTAAGGAAGGCTCATTCGAGACAACTAGTTCCAGCACTGATATTGCCATCGGCGGTCAGGGCTTCTTCCGTGTTGCCGACCCGGTCTCAAGTAGCAGCTATTACACCCGTGCGGGTAACTTCCATTTTGATAAGAACGGACAGCTCGTGGACTCTCACCAGAACATCCTTCAGGGCTACAAGATTGATGCTGATGGTAATATCGGTACCACCTCGCAAAATATTGTACTGCCCATGAAAGAAGAAACAGACACATACGGCAACAAAATCATGGTTGTAAAATCAGACCCGAAAGGGACTGATTCTGTAACTATGCGTACCAACCTTGATTCCGGTGCAGTAGACAACAGCAGCAGCGAAACCTCCCCCTTCTTTTCCCTGCTTCAGGAGTGGGATGGAACCAGCAGCACCCCACTGACTGCTGACAAGTATGAATACAACAGCTCCATCCAGATTTACGATGACAACGGAAACAAGCACGATCTTATCGTATATTTCGACAAGGTTTTAAATGACGGCGACAGTTCCGACAAACGACACTGGGAATATATCGTAACCGTTCCCCCCGGAGAGGATGCCAGTGCTTTGACCGGTACTTCCGGTGCCGGACTTGTCATGGCCGGGACACTTACTTTCTCCGGCGATGGAGCCCTGCTTAACCAGAGCGCCTTCACCCTTGCAGCCGGATCGGCAGACGGTAAGGATCTCGCCAACTGGGAACAGGCAGCCCTGAACAGCAACGGGCAGCCGACTTTCAGCGTTACTCTCTCAGGAGCAAGCGGAACCGCAACAGCACAAACCATATCCCTTGATATGGGTATCACCTCCGGCACTGACTCTTGGAATACAACCGGGGTAACAGCTGCAGACATAGGCAGCAATGCATCATCACTTCCTGGAATGGTTGATGGTAAGCTTAACGCTCTTGCCACTACAGATTACTACGGGTCGTCATCAACCATCAGCCAGTCGCAGGATGGATTCGGGGAGGGCTATCTCCAGAACGTCTCCTTCAATTCCGAGGGGATCATGTCTGCCCTGTTCTCCAATGGTATGAGCACCGATCTCTATCAGGTAAACCTTTACAATTTTAAAAACGAATTCGGACTGCGCCGTGAAGGTTCAAACTACTTCAGTTCCACTACGGACTCAGGGGATGCAGTCGAAGGTGTGGCCCGCAAGGAAGGACTCGGCTCTGTGGTCAGCAACAGCCTTGAAACCTCAAACGTGGATCTGGCGGAAGAATTTGCCTACATGATCCTGACCCAACGCGGTTTTCAGGCCAACTCCAAGGGAATCACCACCACGGATTCAATGATCAACACCGCACTTGGAATTAAGAAGTAATCCATAATTTTAAATTAACAAAAGCAAAGCCCCCTCTGGAAATCTCCAGAAGGGGCTTTTTAATACTTTGCAGTGTAAAACTAGCTCAGCTTTTCGGCCAGCATGCGCAGGTGCTTGCGTTCTTCGTCAATACATTCTTCAACGAACTTACGTTCTGTATCAGGAACCATCCTTTTCAACTCAGTGAAAAGAAGAATGGTATCCTTTTCGAAACGCATGGCTGCACGCACAGCCTGCTCAAAATTAAAAGCCTCATCCTTGAAAGCCTCGGTGTAATCAAAATTGAAAACATCGTGGGAATCAACAAGGGCCATCACATACTGGGTATATTCTTCATAATCGCTTCCCGGGGGAATCTCGATGGAACCGATACGATCACGCATATCGCGGAAAAACAGTTCATGACGGGATTCTTCCTCTGCAAAAAACTCAAAGAATTCCTTTGCACCGGGATCTTTTGCCTCATCTGCAGCCAACAGGTAGAAAGCCTGTCCTTTCTGCTCAATACGCATTGCAAGTTCTGCCACTTCATTAGCACTGAAAAAGGTTACCATATGTACACCTCGTAAATTAAAACTTCCTGTGGAAATCGATTTATTTATGATTTATTCTTAGATAAATCCACCAAATCTCTGCAAACAGATGGTCATTGGTTTTTAATATTAACCAGAGTTCTCAAAAGAGCAACCGTAATAAGTTATATTTTTAGCGAACAACCTTTGCCATTTTTATCATTCAGGAATATAAAAAGATAATGGATTTCTTCTAAAAAAAATTGCACAAATATCTTTTAATCACCAAGCTAGTTTTTGCTTGCGGGGCATTCTGGCCCCTATAGCATCTTAATAAACCCGCCAAAGGGGAGAAAAATGACTGCTGATTTACAAGAAGATGTAGCACTGCAACATTTCGTGGAACAATCTCTGGACAAACTGGACCAGATTGAAAATGTACTCATTGAGATGGAAAAAAGTTCATTCCCCTCTGCAGCATCTGTTGCACAGGTCTATGGGATACTTGTTTCCCTCAAGGAAAGTGCATCGCTGCTTGAGCTTACCAACATCAGCCGCGTAGCCGACAAGATCGGCAAAGTCCTTGATCAGGTTTTTAAAAATGAGATTGAACTCAACAATGACCTGTTGAATATCATCATTGACTCGTTCGACAAACTCAATGAGATTGTCAGTAACGCCACCCTGAGTGACGATTTTGACATCCGCATAATCACTCTGCCTCTTGAAATGTATTCGAAACCCACAGCAACACCTGCGGAAACTGAACCGCAAAAGAAAGCTGAAAAGCCCTCTCCTGCCCCCAAACCGGAACCTGAGCCCGAAACTGCGGAAGCTCCTGTTGAAAAAATTCAGGAAAACGAAATTCCGGCAGAAAAACCCAAACCGGGCAAGAAACTCAGCCCGGCAGCTTTTCGTAAAAAATACGGAATCAAGAAAGAAATCGATCTTGCCAGCAATTCCAACCCGCTGGGAGTATCAAAGGCCGTTTCTAACGCCATCGTCAATATGGCCAACAATTGCTCCGCCTTTGAGAACGGTTCTGCGGACAGCCTCAAATTCGGTCTTGCAAAACAGCATGATGTTCCGGAGGAATGTGTACTCATGGCCGGAGGAGCTGTTGAAATTCTTGATCTGACCCTGCGCTTAACCGCCATACCCGGGGTCGACCATGTACTCAGCTATGAATACGGCATGCCCGAATACAGCAGCGTCGCGGCCTTATGCGGTGTCGAACTTCTTCGCCTGCCCAGAGGCCGGAACTATTCACCGCCCTTGGACCATCTGGTGACAACCGCAAACGAAAACACTGCAGCAGTAATCATCACCAACCCGGATGAACCATCCGGTTACGGCCTGCCTGCTGAAGAACTGGCAACCATGGCCAACCTGCTGCCGAAAAGGACCATCCTTATTGTCGATGAAAGGTCGATTGAGTTTTCATGGCCTGAAGACGATTACTCCATGGTCAATTTTCTGGAAAAGGCACCCAATCTGGTTATCCTGCGCAGCTTCTCATGGTCTTTCGGACTCAGGGGAGTACGGCTTGGATACGCTCTCATGAACAGCGAAAGAGCCAGGGAGTTTGAAGAATCCAGACTGCCCACCCCTATCAGTCCTTTGAATATCGGGGCAGGACTGGCAGCACTCAACCATAACGAATTCTATTACTCCACCATAGCCCTGATCATAAGAGGCCGGGAACGCGTAGAGAAAGGTCTGGAAGAACTCGGTTGCACAGTTTACCCCAGCCAGAGTAATTTCATCATGTTCAGTGCTCCAATTGCGACAAAGAAACTATATGCAGAAATGCTGGACCTTGGATTCAAACTCAGGAAACTCGATGACTTCGGACTTCCGGACCTGATGACTGTTTCCATCGGCAACAATTCCCGTAACAGAATGTTTCTCGCAGCCATGAAAAACATTTTATAAACTTGGAGGATTCCATGTTGAATAAAGTTCTTCTGAGCAGCATCTTGCTCCTGTTTCTGGCCGGATGCTCAGGGCACCCCACCAGCATGCAGGATGTTAGCTCATTTTGCAGATCACTCCCCACGGAAGAAATGTGCGACGCTCAGGATTCCATATGTGCCAAGTATTCCGAAATCACACTTGCCCCATACAAATCCGCCAAAGAATGCCGCATGAGCTGTGAAAGTGTACGTATGAAAATAAATTCCAGTCCCGACCGGCAGGAATGCCTGCAGCTGATTCAAAGTGTGGAAGGTAAATGTACCGAGTTCTGCGACTCAAACTACGAATAATATCGTTTCAATTCCAGCGCACCTTGCAAGTCAGAACTCTCTGGCGTAATGACTAGGCAAATATACAGGCAGTGCTTCTATAAAAGAAGCACTGCCTATGATTAATTGCTAAACAAACAAAAGGATTTTTTGCGTCATGCTGAAAAGGTTTACTGTCGGACAAAAAATATTCTGTAGCTTTATTGTTGTTTTCGTCCTTTTTGGAATTGTGAGCATGGAATCTATGCTGGCACTGCAAAAATCCTCTTCCGGTTTTACTGACTACCGATTCTTTGCCAAGGATTCCAACCTGATCGGCAAGATTCAGGCCAACATACTGCAAGGTCAAACTCAGGTTAAGGATTACATCATTACCGGCGACAAGAAATACAGTCGCAAATATTTTGAAAATGCAAAAACAATCTTCCCCCTGCTTGAGCAGGCTGAAAATGAGCTCGCCTCAGACAGCAGGGTAAGAATCATAAAAGAGATTAAAACACTTCTGGCAGATTATGACGCAAGCTTTGCTGAAGTGGCAAAAGCCCAGATAGAAAGAGACAATCAGGCATACTCCATACTGGTTCCGGCAGGAGACATCATGGAGCAGAATTTTGCTCGCATAATCAACAATCTAGGGAAATCCCAAAGTAGTTCCGCTGCCCTTTACCACTGCGCCAAGGGCGTTCGCCACTTAGTTCTTGTACGACTATATACTACTAAATTCATTGAAAAAAGTTCTGATTCTCATCAAAAAAGAGCCTTAGCTGAAATGAACTCGGTCAATGAAGAACTGATCCAGCTCAAATCTATTTTAAAAGGACAGAACCAACTGCTGCTTAATGAAATAGAAGAAGCAAAAGACGCTTATGCCAAAAGTCTCAACGAACTTTTTTCTCAGACTGCCACCCGTGACAAGCTGCTTAACACCGAACTGGATGTCATCGGTCCCAAGATGACCACCCTGATCGAACAGGCTAAATCTTCTGTCATTTCGGATCAGGAAAAACTAGGTCCTTCCTTGCAGGCACGCAACAACAGGGCCATAATGAACACTTGGATATTCGGAATTATTGCCTTTGTCCTTGGCGTTACTGCTGTTGTAATTGTAGGACGTAATATCACCCTTCCCTTACGCAAAGTTGTTGAAGCAGCCTACCGCATTGCCGAAGGCGATATGAGCATAGGGATTAAAGGAACTGACCGTCATGACGAACTCGGTTCACTGGCTCGCGCTTTCAACAAAATGACTGAATCGCTCAATAATATGGCTGAAGCCATGGAAAGAGTCGCCAACTCCGATCTAACCGTGGATGCAAAACCCCGTTCCGAAAATGACACCATCGGAAAAGCCCTTGCGACCATGGTTGAAACCCTCAAAGACGATAACCAACGTATTCATGAAACCGTGCGCACCCTTTCTTCATCGTTGAGCCAGATTTCAGCTGCTTCAGCAGAATTAACAGCTAGTGCAGCGGAAACAGCAAGTGCTGTAGCTGAAACCAATGCCACAGTTGAAGAAGTAAAACAGACCGCCCATCTCTCCAACGAAAAATCAAGACAGGTGGCCGATGTAGCCCGTAAAGCAGTTCTCACTTCACAGCAAGGCAAGAAGGCAGCGGAAGAAGCATCCTCTGGCATGAAAGATATCCGCACCCAGATGGATACCATTGCTCAGTCTATCGTAAAACTTTCCGAGCAGTCCCAGCATATCGGCGACATTATTTATGTAGTGAACGATCTTGCGGATCAGTCCAATATTCTGGCGGTAAACGCTTCGATTGAAGCATCCAAGGCCGGGGAAGAAGGACGTGGATTCACTGTGGTAGCCCGGGAAATCAGGAACCTTTCTGATCAGTCCAAACAATCCGTGGCTCAGATCCAATCAATCCTTGCCGACATCCAGAAAGCCACAAGCTCTGCGGTAATGATCACCGAGCAAGGCGGAAAGGCGGTTGAAACAGGTGCAGCTCTTTCTTCTCAGACCGGAGAGGCAATCCTTAACCTGAGCACCGTAATCAACCAGTCAGCCCAGTCCTCTGCCCAGATCGCAGCCTCCAGTCAGGAACAATTGGCCGGACTGGATCAGGTGGCAGTGGCCCTAGGCTCTATAAAACAGGCAGGAGAGCAGAACCTTGACAGTTCACGCCAACTTGAAGAAGCAGTCAAAGATCTCGACCAGCAGGCTCGTTCTCTCAAAGATATGATGGACAGATTTAAGCTTTAAAACTTCAACTACATACAACCGTAAGGCCCCTTAATGCTTAGCATTAAGGGGCCTTACTTTTTTCGAAGAGCATTGACTGCGTAATCATTCAAAAACTGTCAAACAGTCAAGGAACCATAACTACCTATATTAAAACAACTAAAACAACAAAAACATTTTTATTATGTTTTAAAAAAGACCTTCCTTCATAACAAATCTTTCAACTGAACTTCTCTCCAAATACTAATTTTCATTTTTCCAAAATTTATCCCTATATTTTTTTTGAAATAACAAAATGAATTCTAAAATTTCTATTTTTTACAATTTTATACCGAACAATGATACAACCGAGACAACAAGGACATTTCTTCAAACACTCACTCTTCAATACTTTACACTTAATTTACTGATTTATATGTATTTATTTTAATTCAACACGCATTTCGTATTATTTAATATCTAAATCGTATAGAATATCACAAAGAAAGACCATTGTACAATACACTGAAATAAAAGAATATTAGTCGAAACACATGCTTTTTTGCAAAAATGTCTTTTTAAAATCTTCCATTTGCGATATTTTTTTTTCACTTAACGACAAATTCAGAATTCTCAATGAACACTTCAGGAGGTAAAGAATGAAAAAATTGATTATCAGGTCGCTTCTGGCTTTCATGGTACTCGGACTGGCTATGATTGTTGTCAGCGGCTGTTCAAAAAAGGACGAAAAAATCAAGATCGGCTTCAACATTCCGCTCACCGGGGATATCCCCAAAGTTGGCGAGGCTTCCAAGAACGCAGCAGAAATGCTTCTTGCTGACATAAACGGACAAGGCGGCCTTGAAGTCGGCGGCAAAAGAATCCCTCTCGAATTCTTTTATGAAGACAACGAATCCAAAGCAGAATCAGCAGTAAACGTTGCCCTGAAACTTATCGAACAGGATGGCGTAGTTGCAATCATCGGCCCCAACTCCTCCAAACAGGCTGTCCCCGCAGGTGGAACCTGTAACGACAACCGCACCCCCATGGTATCTCCGTGGTCCACCAACCCGGACACCACTAAAAACCGCCCCTGGGTTTTCCGTGCAGCATTCCTCGATCCTTTCCAGGGTCCTGTTGCAGTAAACTTCGCCACCAAACAGTTTAAAGCAAAAACAGCTGCTGTACTCTTTGACATTTCAAACGACTACTCCAAGGGACTCGCTGAAATTTTCAAGGAAGTATTTGAAAAGAAAAACGGAACTAATGGCATTGTAGCTTTTGAATCACACGGAACCAAAGATCAGGATTTCTCAGCCCAGCTGACCAAAATCATCAACTCCAATCCTGATTTCATCTTTGTTCCCGATAACTACAACCAGGTTGCACTTATTGTTAAACAGGCCCGCGACCTCGGCTACAAAGGCCCCTTCATGGGTTCTGATGCATGGGGTTCCGCTGAGCTGATGAAGCTTTGCGGTGACGACTGCAAAGGCCAGTTCTTCTCAACCCACTACGCTGCAGCCGGTGCTAAAGGTGCAACCAAGGAATTCATTGACCGCTACGAAGCAAAATTCGGCGAAACCCCTGACGATGTAGCCGCCCTCACTTGGGATGCCGCCCGCCTCGTGCTTCAGGCTATTCAGGACGCCGGTTCTTATAGTTCCGACCTGAAAACCGAACGTAAAGCTATCCGTGATGCCCTGAGCTCCATCAAGGAATTCGCAGGTATCACCGGTTCCATGAAATTCGACAGCCAGGGAGACCCCATCAAATGCGCCGTTGTTGTACGCATTGACGAAAACGGTAATTTTGTATTCGCCGAATCCGTCTGCCCCTAGTTCATTGAAATAATCTCAGGCGGCGGACCTAATCCGCCGCCTGATAATCCCCCACAACAGCCCAAAACAGAAAAGAGGAAAGACGGAAAGTGGATATCCTCATCCAGAACCTGCTCAATGCCCTGCAGTGGGGCAGCTTTTATGCTCTCATTGCGCTGGGCTACACCCTTGTTTACGGTGTTCTGCTCCTGATCAACTTTGCCCACGGCGATATTTTCATGGTCGGAGCCTACATCGCTTTTTTCGTTGCCACCGCCCTGCTCGGCTTTCTGGACTTTGCCCCGTGGATGGTGCTGGCTTTAACCGTTCCACTGACCATGATCCTCACCGCCGGAGTAGGGGTAACCATCGAACGCATCGCCTACCGCCCCCTGAGACGAAAAGGTGCGCATCGGCTTTACGTGGTTATTACTGCCCTTATGTGCGGCTTGATCCTTGAAAACGGCAACCTCGCCCTGCTTGGCGCCAGCCGTAAAAAATTTCCGGAACTGCTCGACAAGGTGGTCTACACCTTCGGCAATGTCTCGGTGACCAACCTGAAGATAATTGTTATCTTCGCAGCTATTGCCGTCTTCCTGCTCCTGCAGTTTATTGTCACCAAGACAAAAATCGGCATGGCCATGCGCGGCATTTCCTACGATAAATTTGCCATTCCGCTCATGGGTATCCCCATCGATAATGTAATCGTATTCACCTTTGTGCTCGGTTCCGGCATGGCCGGTCTTGCAGGGCTGCTCTTTGCAATGTCCTACCCTATCCTTGAACCGTACATGGGTGCCCTCATCGGCTGGAAAGCCTTTATCGCTGCGGTTGTAGGCGGTATCGGAGATATTCGCGGGGCTTTTATCGGCGGATTTCTGCTCGGCTTCATCGAAGTCGGAGTTGTCGCTGTATTCCCCTCAACTTTCCGGGACCTGTTCGCCTTTTCCATCCTGCTTATCATCCTCTGGATGAAGCCCACCGGAATATTCGGCGTTGCCAAGACAACCAAGATTTAAGGCGGACACAGAATGCAGAAGTACAGTTTTAATATCGGACTCTGGGCCATGGCCGCCATTGTTGTTGCCCTCTCCCAGTTCGGCGCGCTCGACCTCTATATCCAGTCGGTAATCATGTTCATCGGCATCAACATCATCCTTTCCTCAAGCTTGAATGTTGTGAATGGATACATGGGTGAATTCTCATGCGGTCATGCAGGTTTCATGTGTATCGGAGCCTACGTATCCTCTGTCTTGAGCGTAATGTTATTCACTCAGGACAAGATTTTCGGCACTCCAATCCTGCCCCCGGAACTTGCTCCGCTGGGATTTCCAATTGTGGTAATTATCTCAGGACTTGTTTCCGCAGTGGCCGGACTGATCGTGGCTGTCCCTTCCTTCAAGACAAGGGGTGACTATCTGGCCATCATCACCATTGCCGCTAACTACATGGTCATATCCGCCATTGAAAACATGGACATCATTGGAGGACCTCGCGGTTTCATGGGCATGAAACGGGTAGTCAACGCCATGGAAGATGTGATCGACATACCGTGGATGATGATCTGGGTAATCCTCGGCACTTTCATGAGCATCTGGATGATCCGTCGCTTTGTGTCATCCACCTACGGCAAAGGTATCATGTCCATTTGTCAGGATGAAGTTGCCGCCGAGATCATGAGTGTTGATACCAACAAAATGAAAATGGCTGCCTTCATGCTTTCCTCCGGCCTTGCCGGGGTAGCAGGCGCACTCTTTGCCCATGTACTCGGTTATGTAAACCCGCAATCCTTCAACATCATGAAATCCACCGAATGCCTTGTAATGGTTTATCTCGGCGGCATGGGATCACTTGGAGGATCAATACTTTCGGCCATATTCTTCACGGTAATGCTCGAGTTGCTGCGTTTCATCATCCCGGCCCTCGATACCGGAATGCATTTCCTGAACCTGCTTCCGGACACTTACCATCTCAGTCAGGTCTGGAAATGGGTACTTATCCCGTTGACCCTGATTCTGCTCATGCAGTTTAGACCCGAAGGAATCATGGGTAACAAGGAACTGCCCGGCCTGTTCCCGCGGCTCAAGAAATTCTACAAATTCAAGTAGGCAACACCGCGAGAAAAGGAGATAAAATGTCACTATTAAGTATAGACGGACTTACACAGAGATTCGGAGGGCTGCAGGCCGTATCCGATTTTAATATCGAACTTGAGGAAGGTTCCCTTACCGGGCTGATCGGCCCTAACGGAGCAGGTAAAACCACTATCTTCAACCTTATATCCGGATTCTACCAGCCCACAGAAGGAACCATAACCCTCGCAGGAAAGACCACACGCGGACTCAAACCGCACCAGGTGACAGCGCAGGGCGTGGCGCGCACGTTCCAGAACATCCGGCTCTGGCACGACATGACCGTCATGGACAACATCCGCATTGCCCAACATTACCGCATGGGCTACGGCTTTTTCGATGCCATCATGCGTACGAAGAATTACTACCTGCGGGAAAAGGAAATTGAGCGTATATCCACCGAACTGCTGGAATTCATGGATCTTAAGCAATACGCCGAGGAGCTGCCCACAAACCTGCCCTACGGATTACAGCGACGGGTTGAAATCGCCCGGGCCATGTCCATCCAGCCCAAGCTGCTGCTCCTTGATGAACCTGCAGCAGGTCTCAACTCTTCGGACGTTGAAGGTCTGATCAAGCTCATCAAGTGGATTCACGATGAATTCGACATTACCATCCTCATGATTGAACATCAGATGAAGGTGGTTATGACTCTCTGCAAATGGATTAAATGCATTGATTTCGGCGCAACCATCGCCGAAGGAACCCCTGAAGATATCCAGTCCAGCGAGACTGTTATCAAAGCTTATCTGGGAGATGATTCAATCTGATGACTACTCTACTTGAAATCAAAGATCTCCGCGTGAAATACGGTAATATTGAAGCCCTGCACGGCATCTCGTTCAATGTTAATGAAGGGGAAATCGTTACCCTGATCGGAGCCAACGGTGCGGGCAAAACCACCACCCTGCTTTCCATCAGCCGCCTTCCCCCGCCGGAAGCTCCCAAGGTCATCTCAGGCGAAATCTCATGGAAAGGAGATTCCATCCTCGACATGCCGCCGCACAAGGTCATTTCCGACCTGCATCTGGCTCTAGTACCTGAAGGAAGGCATATTTTCGGCAACCTCACCGTCGAGGAAAACCTCAAGTTGGCAACATACGCCCGCAAAGATTCCATCAAGGAAGTTCATGGTGATTACGACCGCGTCTTCGCACTCTTCCCGCGCCTTGCGGAACGCCGCAAGCAGCGCAGTGAATCCCTTTCCGGCGGTGAACAGCAGATGCTTGCCGTGGGCCGTGCGCTCATGTCCAAATGCAATTTCATCATGCTCGACGAGCCTTCGATGGGCCTTGCGCCACTGCTCATGTACGACATGTTTCGGACCCTCAAGGAATTGAACGAACAGGGACTCACAATTCTCTTAATTGAGCAGAACGCAAATCTTGCACTCAAGTTCGCCCATCGCGGATACGTGCTTGATACCGGAGAAATTGTCGCCCAAGGTTCGTCTGCAGAACTTATAAATGATCCTGAAGTGAAGAAAGCATATTTGGGAGGCTAATGCCTCCGACTGCTTAAACCCTTTCTGTAAAAAGAGTTTAAGAATCCCAAAAACTTTTATTAAGCTTCGCTGCGTCGTTTATAAATAGTGCTCTAAAAAAAAGGGCTGGTTTGACTTTTGGTCAAACCAGCCCTTTTGAGTATTTTTATGTAATGCAAAAAATTACTTCACACGCCCTTTTGCCGTGGCATGTTCAATATTGATTTTGAGCACCCGCGTCTTGTCCATATCATTATTAATGTACTTTTCTCCTGCGGGGATATGATCCGGGGAGAGCCTGTGCACCAGTGCGAGCAGGGCTTCCTTCTTCTCGCTGCCGGAAACTTCTTCAGCCTTTCCGAAGACAACAACGGACCTGAACGTAATGCTGAATTTTGAAGGCAAGAGCTCTGTATCAACATAAACGCAAAACGAAACTTTGGGATTAAATGCAATGTTATCCAGCTTATGTCCGGTCAATGCACAATGGAAATAGATGGCCCCGTTGTAATACACATAATTTAGCGGGGTGACACATGGATAACCGTCTTCACCGCAAGTAGCCAGGACCCCCTCTTCACCGGCTTCAAGAATTTCTTGAACAGACCCTTCGGGTAATATCTTCTTGGTATTCTGAATTTCTCTAAACATAGTATTTCTCCGGTTTGAACTTACACCCAGACAACTACTTTAGAAGTCAGCCAACATAAAGATACAATTTACATCAATTTAATGGTGTCAGTTAAAAAAGGCCCTGAAAAACTACCTGCTGCGTCCGCCGACTCTTACAAATTCACCGGGAGGGCCAAGACGGATATCAAAAACAACTGCCGCTCCCCGCAGAACCAGAGTAGCCATGAATCCCGAGGCCATGGCAACTTCTGGTTGCACATGTAATGTCATCATGCCCACGTTGACAAACGCTCCGGCAAGGGCAGCCACAGCATAAAGCTCGCCGCAAAGGATCATGGGCCGGTTTCCGGTCAATACATCACGTATCACCCCGCCCCCGGTTGCAGTCATAACTCCCATAAACACAGCAACTGTCCACGGCACCTGCGACTGTAGAAATGCGACAGAACTTCCGGTAACAGCAAATGCACTCAATCCGAGGGCATCAAACCATGCAGTAGCCTTGTAACGGTCCTTGATCTCAAGACGGCAAAAATATGTGAACATAGTTGCCATTATGCACAGATACAACTCTACCGGCTCATGAGTCCACCAGACAGGATGATCCAACAGGACATCGCGCAGAGACCCGCCACCAAGCCCGGTAATGGTTCCGATCAGCACGTAGCCGACAATATCCATCCTGCGCCTTCCAGCAGCCAACGCTCCACTGACCGCGAATACAATATCGCCGAAATACATAAATCCGTTGATTGCGGACTGGACCATTTCACCGTTTAAAACACTCATATCCAACCTCGAAAGCAGATAGACTGCATTTATTTTTTATATGTTCACTTTTCCTAAAAGCGAAAACGAGCCTGAGATAATTTCTGATTCAATAGTTGTAAAGGCGTTTTTTTATAATTTCGAAATTTTTAAATGCATTTTTTAAAAAAACTTAAAATTTCATATATATCACACACGCTACTTTGACTTGCCTGCCATGAGCTGAATTGGTAGAAGAATTCCCTTTTTTTGGAACAAATTTATTTTTATATCGAGTTAAACAATGACATCATCAAGAGAATCAACAGCGTATTTGACTGTATCCTGCAAGGACAGACCCGGAATAGTTTCAGCGGTTTCCGGCTTCCTGTTTTCCAAGAATGCAAATATCATCCATTCCGACCAGCATTCCAGCGACCCCGTTGGCGGACGTTTTTTCCTCAGAATGAAATTTCATATGAACGGAATTGAAGACGGCCTTGAAGAGTTCAGACAAGAATTCGCCGAAAAGGTTGCTGATAAATTCGATATGGAGTGGAACATCAATCCGGCATGGATCAAAAAGAAAACAGCCATCCTTGTCTCGAAGTTCGACCATGCACTCATGGACCTGCTCTGGAGGGCCAAGCGCGACGAACTCCACACCGAGATCACCATGGTCATCAGCAACCATGATGATCTGCGTAAGGCGGTTGAGTCATTCGATGTTCCCTTTCATCACGTTCCAGTCGAAAAAGACAACAAGGAAGCTTCTGAAAAGAAAATCCTTGAGCTTCTGGAAGGCAATGCCGATCTGGTCATCCTCGCCCGCTACATGCAGATTTTGACACCCAAATTGATTGATGCCTATCCCAACCGCATCATCAATATCCACCACTCCTTCCTGCCTGCATTCGTTGGCGCCGACCCCTACCGCAGGGCCGGAGAGCGCGGTGTTAAGCTCATCGGTGCAACCGCCCACTATGTTACTGAAGAACTGGATCAGGGTCCGATCATTGAACAGGACGTCATCCGCGTTTCCCACCGTCACGACTACGAAGAACTCAAAGTCCTCGGCCGGGACATTGAACGTCAGGTACTCAGCAGAGCCGTTAAATGGCACCTCACCGAAAGAGTACTGGTAGACGGCAACAAGACTGTTGTATTTACTTAGTATTTATTGACTTGAGAATAAAAAAACTCTCCTTGCATGCGCAGGGAGAGCTTTTTTATTGCTTGAAATACAATTTTTTACTTTGTGGAAGCCGACAGTTTCTTGGCCAGTTGCTCATCGCTCTGCTCACCGATACCGAAACGCATGAACAAATCATTGAGCTTACCGCGAATATCTTTGGTAGCTTTGGCAACAGCCTGCAAGCTGATGAAGACAAGGAACTCGACCTTGTGATCGCCCTTTTCATAAAGCCTTAGAATTGCAGTAGCAAGTTCTTTCTCAAGTGCCAACAGCTGCATCTCTTTTACCAAATCTTGAGCGGTGTTCTGCTTAAAAAGCAACCAGTTTTGATTTGCAGAATCTTTAAGCCAAAGTCTGGCCATACGGATACGGGTCATCCCAATTTCATTAAGCGCCAACACATCCTTGGTCGCAGCACGCCTGCGTTTGAGTACCCGCAGCTGCATCTTGCTTTCCTCACCCTGTATTTTCCTCTTAAGCAAAGCGGAAAATTTAACTTCAGTAAGGTAAAAGAACAGCTTATCCAAGGCTTCCACGCCGAACATACGCAGAAAAACGGACAGAACCTTTTCATCTCGCTGGGTAAAATTTTTCAGGCCCAGTAAAAATTCACGGACAACAATATCAAGAGTAAGACTGACCCCGACAGCACATGCCCCAATCTGATCCTGCGAGAATTGCATATTACGAGCCATTTCCGCCTCTTTTTCCGCACTATCCGCTGAATAAGCAGACTCACGCAAGGCTTCCATGGCGGCATCGTAATCCTGCTTGAATTTGGTAGTAGCCGGATCAATACAGACAATACGGGCAATACGCTCAACAGTATCATTACTTACCGGATCATCGCCCTGAACCAGAATACCGCTATCCAGCAGAGAGTTATAGGTCATCTTCAGGACTTGCACCGACTCCTCATCTGAGCCAACCTGTTCAAATGCATTTTGAATTCTTGTTTTATCAATAGCAGGGAGATCAGAAGAAAAACGCCCGGTGACATCATCAAAAGGGAAACGCAGTATAACGTAATTCTTATCCCGGGTCAGGGTGTAGCGCTCATTGGTGATTATCTCGTTAAGGGAAGATTCGACTTCCTGAGTAATGAACTGCTCAATCAGGGCATTCCAGAAATTCTTATCCAACTCATACTGCTCAAGCAAAGCATTATACTTCTTGAGCGCGGGTTCGCCCAAATGACGCAGGGTTACTTCCTCAAAATTATCGGAAATAAGACAGGAGGCATAAACCACCCCCTGAACAGTCTTGATCAGCAAAGTTTCAGCATTGATCAGCCGGGAACGAATGGCATCCAAGGCATCCTTATCCTTGCCGTCCTTAAGCTTGCTGAAGCGACCGATCATCAGGATGAATTCACTGAGGATCTTCTTGATATATTCATGAGACGGAAGGTCAATGGAACGGTGACATAAAAGCGCGATAATCCCGCTCTGCTGTTTTTCCAGCAAAGGGAATTCATTAATGCGGTTGTTATTGTACTTGATAAACTCAAGGAAAACCTCACGTTCAAGTACTTCACGCAGGGTACTGCGCTCCTTTAGGCGAGTCAGTACCTTCAAATAAAAATCAATCCGCTTATCTTTATCAGGAACCTGCGCATTTTCCTGGGACACGTCACTCATGAAAACTCCATCAACAATTTCTTAAATTATTTGAATGAAAATGTCTCAATTCAGCTATAATAGTCAAGAAGTTTAGAATTATAAGCCTTAGCTTACACCACTCATGCAAGAAAGATAACTGAGCGACCTCACGAAATGATCGATTATAGAAAAAGAACCAGTTGAAAACAATGGTACTTTTCTTGCTTGAACCAGATAAACAAATAAAATATTGACGATCTCGCATATTTTATTATTTACCAAGACCACCGAACCTTAATACTAGAAACATACCCATGGGGTTACAGCTTAATGATAACCTGCAACAAATGCGGCCAAAAAAACAACAATGCAGCAAAAGTCTGCTCCAAATGCGGACATAAACTGCAATCCGGCAGAAAACGGCTGGAATCTGAATTAGCTCAGCAGGAGCGCCGCAACATGTTTCATCTGAAACTGGAAAAGGACAAACGCTTTTCCAAGCATGGTGAAGCATGGGTCTACGCTCTTTTCCTCCTCGGTGCCGTAATCTTTTTTACCTATAATCAATTATACTGGCCCCTCTACGCCCTGACCCCCGCTATTGCGCTTCTGGCTTGGTTTCGGAAGATTTAGAAGTCTTATTCTGCAACTCCTTAAGTGCATTTTCCTGATCTTCCTTCAACAAGTCAGGTACGGAACGCTGCCAGAATTCTGCTTCCTTATCAGCCTTCAGTTCTTTCTCAGACTTTGGAAAACAACACTTGATCACTGAACGCTTTGTGCAGGAAGCAGGGAAATATTCAATAACTCCGCACTCATTCTCATCAATATAATACTTAACACTGCGCCGGAATTTCTTTTTCCGAGACATTATCGCAATCTCACCATCCTCTATCTTACAGAAGAAATCCGTATACTTAGCACCATAAAAAGAATTATAGATGTAAATATTACCTTGTTTTTTACCAACATAACTAAATTCATGGGGATCCTTGCACTGAGCCCGGGCAAGGGCGCTTCTGGTCAGACACAAGGCCCGCTCTTCCTCCATGCTTCTGGCCTGTGCCGGTGACGAGACATAACAAAGAACTGTTAATATAGAGATGAGCAAAAGGCTTCTCATAATACCTCACGAAAAAGGATCTGTTTCAGATATATAATTTTTCGGCCGGAATGACGTCCGGCTTTAGCCTTAAATAGACATAGCTGCACACAATAATTTTTAATTTCACTACAAAAAATCTTTTCAAATCATACGCTGCCATGCTAAAAGAACTGATCATTTTGTGCAACTGCACAACCTTCCTTACTATTTTCCCATACCTTGTCAAAAACTGACCCCAGACATTAAGAACAAGTTTTTTTTCTAAACTTTGTTTAGAAAAAGTCCTGTTTTTTCGTGCTCTTTGAAGGTTATGAACTTGTGGAAAACTTTTACGGTTTTTCATTATTTAGCAATATTTACTCATAATCGACAGTAATGACAATGTAACAACAATTTTTCTTTCACCCCCCTGTACAAAACTAGACCCCTGAGTTAGTATTCTTTCCGAAGTTGATTCAACCCATAATTCATGGGACCTGAAACAAATCAAGGTCGAAAACTTTCTCTAAAAAACACAAAATTCAATAAATAAATATCATGAACGATCTCTCTTCTGGATGGAATCATCTCCGCGGTATTGAGCCGCTCAGTCTTTGCGACTGGCCCGGCCGGACCAGCTGCGTATTCTTCTTCGGCGGTTGCAACTTAAACTGCCCCACCTGCCATAACTTCGACATGGCGTGGAATATGGAGCGTCTGCCCCTTCTGTCCAGAGAAGACATGAAATCTTTCCTAAGGAACCGAGCAAAATGGCTTGACGGGGTCACTATCACTGGTGGCGAGCCTACAACGGTACCGAACCTTGGTGAAATTCTTTATGAAATCAGGAAAGTATCCAAACTACCCATTAAGATGGACAGTAACGGCATGCTTCCTGATATTCTTGAAGATATTCTCCAGCAGGGATTGGCGGACATGTTCGCCGTTGATGTTAAAGGACCGTATGAGAAGTATCCTGCCCTGACCGGGCAGGCCGTTACCGCTGAAGCGGCACAGAAAAATCTTGAAAAGATTTTCGAGCTTGCCGAAGCCAACCCCAAAGCCTTCTATTTTCGTCTGACCAAGGTGCCTATCCTTACAGATGAAGATGTTGAAACTGCCAAGAGTTATCTTCCGGATGGCTTTGACCTGACCATCCAGAACTACATTCCTCCAAGGAGAGATCATGCCCACGCAGATAATGAAGCGAGACGGCCGGTTGGAGACCTGGTCGACTGAGCGAATTGCACAGGCCATTTTCAAAGCACTGAGCGCCAGCGGTATTAAAGACCCGCTCATGGCCAAACGTATGGCCAGAAAGGTTGAGTACAAGCTCGAAGGAGTCGACATCCCTGAGCAGGAACATGTTCAGAATATGGTCGAAGAAGTGCTTATGGATTCCCGTCTGCACTCCGTTGCCAAAAAGTTCATTCTCTACCGCGACAACCGCCGCAGGCTCAGAAATCAAAAAGACGCCTATCTCGACATCAAGGAAACAATTGACGAATACCTTGAAAAAAGTGATTGGCGCGTGGCTGAAAATGCCAATATGACCCATTCCTTTCAGGGTCTCATGCTTCATCTCTCCGGAACAATTCAGGCTCGTTACGCCCTTGAAAAATACCCAGAGGAAATCAGGCAGGCTCACGAACACGGCTATTTCCACATTCATGATCTTTCCTACGGATTGGCTGGTTATTGCGCCGGATGGTCCCTGCGCGACCTTCTACTCGAAGGTTTCAACCTTGAAGGCCGCTCCTGTGCCGGACCGGCACGTCACTTTGACGCTGTCCTCGGCCAGATGGTCAACTTTCTCGGCACCCTGCAAAACGAATGGGCCGGAGCTCAGGCCTTCAACAACGTTGATACCTACCTCGCCCCGTTCATCCGCCACGACGGCCTCAGCTACGAAGAAGTGCTTCAGGCCATGCAGAAGTTCGTGTTCAACCTGAACACCACCTCCAGATGGGGAGGCCAGAGCCCGTTCACCAACCTTTCTTTCGACCTAGTTCCGCCCAAGCACATCGCCAAGGAAGCGGTAATTATCGGCGGAGAACTTCAAGACAGCACCTACGGTGAATATGCAGAGGAAATGGAGATGATCAACCGCTCCTTCCTTGAAGTCATGGTTCACGGAGATCAGCATAACCGCATATTCTCCTTCCCCATCCCCACATACAACGTAACCGAAGATTTCCCGTGGAATTCCAAAATCGGCCACACCCTGCTCGACCTGACTGCCAAGTACGGCGTGCCCTATTTCCAGAATTTCATTAACTCCGACCTCAACCCCGAAGACGTGCGCTCCATGTGCTGCCGTCTGCAGATGGACCTGCGTGAACTACGCAACAAAGTCGGAGGCCTCTTCGGAGCCGGAGACCTGACCGGGTCCATCGGCGTGGTCACCCTCAACCTGCCTAAGCTGGCTTATCTGGCACAGGGCGAAGAGGATTTCCTCGACCTCATTGAGGAGTATGCCATTCAGGCCAAGAACTCCCTTGAGTTCAAACGCAAACTGATCCAGACCAACCTTGATAACGGCATGTTCCCGTGGTCCCGCCGTTATCTCAAGAACGGCTACAAAGGACACTTTTCCACCATCGGTCTGCTGGGCGGACATGAAGCCTGCCTGAACCTGCTGGGCAAAGGAATCGAGACGCCTTCAGGAATCAGACTCATGACCAGAGTGCTCAACCACCTGCGTGATCTGACCTCCCAATTCCAGGAAGAGACCGGCAGCCTTTACAACCTTGAAGCCACCCCGGCTGAAGGCACAAGCTACCGTCTGGCAAAAATTGACAAGTCCCTTTATGCCGACATTAAGACCTCCGGTAATGGAACTCCGTATTACACAAACTCCACCACCCTTCCGGTAGGAGTTTCCGATGATGTTGTTCTGGCTCTCACCCATCAGAACAAACTACAGCCCCTGTACACCGGGGGCTCGGTATTCCACACCTTCCTCGGAGAATCCACAGCCGATCTTGATGCTCTGAAAAGCTTTATCATCAAAGCTTTTCGCAACACCAAAATCCCGTACCTCTCCATCACTCCGACCTTCTCCATCTGCAAGGAACACGGATATATTCAAGGCGAACACCATACCTGCCCTGAATGCGGTTCTGAATCGGAAGTCTACACCCGAATTGTCGGTTACTATCGTCCGGTTAAACAATGGAATGAAGGCAAGAAGGCAGAATATAAAGACAGACAAGTATACAATACATTCTGCTGCTAACAATCCATACGGCATTTTAGAATGACAAAGGGAGATCTTTAAAAAAGATCTCCCTTTTTTCATTTCACCCCACAAAGGATAACTTTGCGCTCATTTTCATTGCCAAGAAAAATACATTGCATTATGGTTAACAGTGAAAATGATACAAGTCTGAGATTAATTTCATTGGACTTCATTGCTCAAAGAATCAAAGATGATATGAGATGGAGAGTATATGCGAATTCTGGTTGTAGATGATGAGCAGATGGTCAGGGAAAACCTTGTCGATTACCTTGAAGACGAAGGCCTTGATGTCATTTCGGTAGGAAGCGCCGAAGAAGCCCTGAATCTGATGAAAACCGAACATGCCGACATCGCCATTGTAGATATGCGCCTTCCGGTAATGCATGGCAATGATCTCATCATTCACTTAAAAGAACTGCACCCGGATATGGATTTCATCATCCATACCGGATCCGTTGACTATGCTGTTCCGCCGGATGTCCGGGCTTACGGCATTTCCTCTGATAACGTATTGCTTAAGCCTGTTGCGGATATGGATATGTTCATCCAGAAGATCAGAACCTTATTCGGCACAAAATACGATATTTAACGGATATATATCTGAAAAGAATCACCGCCGCTTCTTTAAAAGAAGTTGGCGGTTTTTATTTTATTCCACGCAATTTACGATAAAGAAGTACAGCCCCCATATGTTCGGTGGCAAAACGGTCTGTATGCCCGGCCAGTGTTTCAGTAGATCCGAGCATGAGATATCCTTTATCCGGCAACAAATCGTGAATGCGGTGCACAATATCTACTTTTGTAGCATCATCAAAATAGATCAGAACATTACGGCACATAACAAAATCAAATTGTCCCAAAGACCTAAAAGAATCCAGCAGGTTGAACTTCTTGAAAGCAACAAGAGACTTCACAGAAGGAACTACCTGCCAGTGAATGCCACTCTTCTCAAAATACTTATCATAACCAGCCGGCAATCCCCGCGACTTCTCCAGACTGCTGAAAAGCCCATTTTTGGCCCTTTCAATAACTGCCCCTGAGATATCCGTGGCAAGGATCGAAAAATCAGTAGGTGAGATTCCTCCAACAGTTATGGCCCACTCGTGGATAAGCATGGAAAGAGAATACGGTTCCTGCCCGGTGGATGATGCAGCACACCAGATTTTTATCTTGGCCCCCGGCCTGCGTTTCTTCAAAAGTTCAGGAAGAACCTTGTTCCTGATAGATGTAAAGGGATGATTGTCACGAAAAAAACTGGTCTCATGGGTACTGATAGCTGATACCGCTTCTTCCTTGAAATGGGTATCACCTGACACTAAAAGCTTATAGAACTCACCCCATGAACGACAATTACGGGATTGATACAATGCTTTGAAACGATGTTGGATCAGGTATTCCTTACCCTCGGAAATAGTCAGACCGCACATGCGGTATATCTGCTGACGCAGCAGTTCAAAATCTTTTTTATCCAGTTTAACGTATTCCCTGCTCACGATACTATCTTTACCTGTTCTTGATCAGATTAATTTTCTCGTCCCATCAGGACAACCTCATTGGCCCACTGCATGGCAGCCAGATGACTTCTTGCCACTGCAAGAGAAGAAAGATTATTCCCCATGATCAAACGCCCCAATTCGTCCCATTCTGCTTTCTCAAGACATTTGACCAGATCAAGATATAACGAAACTTTATTTTGCTTACCAACCAAGGCCTGAATGAGTTCTTTTTCAACTGGCAATTCTTCCATCAATTCTTCCATAGGTCTGCCCAGCAGGACATCAAGCAAGGAAAACAGCCCCAACATGAACATTGATTCAGCTGGAAGTGGACAATGTTTAATTTCCAAGCATACCAGTTCTAGGAATTTGGCTCTTTTGATGGACAGGAATGCAAGCTCGTTACCTGCAGGTCCTGAGCTCATATCTGAGAGCAGGATCATACGCAGCCAACCGGCCAGTTTCCTGTATCCGATCAAGGTGATCGCCTGTTTGATGGAATGAATTTCGTTGGGCAATCCAAAGGCAGCAGAATTCATGAACTTTAACAGACGATAACTCACCGAAACATCAGAGTTGATAGCCTCTGTCAGATCATCAACATCAAAATCGTCACCACTGATGGAACTCAGGAGCTGCATGCGGTTGAGATTGCTGGTGGATACTTTCTTTCCGGGTATAATCTCCGGACGACTGAAAAAGAACCCCTGAAAAAGATCAAAGCCGAGTTCCAGACAGCGCTGGAACATGTCATTATCTTCAACCTTTTCAGCCAGAAGCATCACGTCCAACTGTTTAAGATTGCCAACGACATTGGTAAGCTCATCAGGACTCAAATCGAGACAATCAACTTTAACAATATCAGCCAATTCAATAAAAGGCTCGAAACCATCCTGTCCGATATAGTCGTCAAGGGCCAGCACATAGCCACGTTCTTTCAGGTCTTTAAGGGCTTCGAGAACATCCGGTTCAGGTTGAACATGCTCTAGAATCTCAACGACACAAACTTCGGAGGGCAGAAAATCAGCAGCACCCTCCAACAGCATATTGCGGGGAAAGTTGACCAGCAATCTCTGCCCTTCTTCGATATCTTCCTGTATCAATCCGAAACCATCAGCAATAACCTGAGATGTGGCTGCATCCTCATCACCGATATCAGCAACATTACTTCCTTCGGAATTGCGAAAAAGCAATTCATACCCCCAGACCCCTTTATGCACGTCAAATACAGGCTGTCTGGCAACAAAGAAAGAATCTAGAAAAACATCTGAACGTTCCGCCATAACTTCGCATTCCCAAAATAATTTTAAAAAGGATACTGTTTAGTTAGCAAAGCTATACCTCAGCGTTTTCCTAATATCAATCGGGATGGATTATAAAGATTCCTGAATTAAGGCATCATCGGAGCAAGAGACAAGCCCCTGATTTCTTCAAACCCAAGCATCAGGTTGGCATTGGCAACAGCCTGCCCGGAAGCACCGCGGCAGAGGTTATCAATGGCGGCAAGAATGATCAGCCTTCCGGTGCGTTCATCAGGAACAACAGCAACGTCACAGAACATGGTTCCGCGAACCCAGCGTGTTTCCGGCAACTGCCCCTCGGCAAGGAAGCGGATCATCTTTTCATTGCCGTAAGCCTTTTCATAAGCAGCCCGAACATCTGCAGCAGTCACGCCCGGCTTCAACTTGGTATAGATGGTGGAGAGGATACCGCGATCAATGGGCAGCAGGTGAGTGTTAAAAGAGACGGTCATATCTTCTCCGGATGCAACCGCAAGCTCTTGCTCAATCTCCGGGGTATGGCGGTGAGTGGTCAGACCGTAAGCGCGGAAAGAATCCGCCACTTCGCAGAAAAGGGTTCCAACAGCAGCCTTACGCCCTGCTCCGCTGGTACCGGATTTAGAGTCGATGACAATGTCAGAGGTCTCAACCAGACCTTCACGCAAAGCGGGGGTAAGCCCGACAATTACGGAAGTGGGATAACAACCGGGGTTGGCAACCAGCTTGGCATCTTTAACTTGATCACGGTAAAATTCGGGGAGGCCGTAAACCGCTTCGGAAAGCAGGTCTTCGCGGGTGTGGTCCACCTTGTACCATTCTTCGTAAGTCTCACGGTCACGAATCCTGAAGTCGGCACTGAGATCCACAACCTTGATGCCCTTATCGTAAAGCTGCCCGCCGATGTTCATGGCTGTCTTGTGCGGAACGGCAAGAAATACCAGATCACAGGACTCAGCAAGGTCCTCAACATCCGGTGCGGTAATTTCAAGGCTGCCAAGCTCCATGCCGTTAAGGAAAGGATAAATATCAGCCAATTTTTTACCGGCCTCAGCACGGGAAGTAACCCGGACAAGCTTCATCCCGTCATGATTGCTCAAAATACGGGTAAGTTCCATCCCGGTGTATCCGGTTACGCCTACAAGTCCTACTGGTACGGCACTCATAATTATCCATCCTTGCGATAAATATTTTAGAAAAGGGCACGACTGAGCGCGCCCGGAAGATCGGTATGTAAAGAAATGCCCGCACGGGGCACAAAGGAAATGTCGAAAAGTCGGCTATTTCTTGGTCTTCTGCACATATTTCATGCGCAGATTGTAAAGCATCTCACAAAGGAGTCGTTCTTCATCGGCGGTCATGCCGTTCTTGATTTTATCTTCAAGCACAGCAAGAACATCAATGGACTGTTTGGCAAGCACCGGAGAAAACTCAACCTTACCGGTTGAAGGATCAGGAACTTCGCCCAGATGAACCAAAGCGGAAGAACTCATGGACATGACAAATGTTGAGAAATTAACCTCGGGGATAGGCATATCCTTGGCGTATTCGCTGCCGCAACCGCACTTTTTAGCATCAGACATAATTGAACTCCTTAAGTAATCTGCCGGATTCTAAAAATATTCATCGTAAGATTCAAGCATTTTAAAAAAATAAACCTCTCAAAGCTGAGAGGTTTATCAAAAAAGCAAAGTCTAATAGACTGGTTAAACCGTCATAGGCCTTAATGCGCTTGCGCCCAGTTGCGTCCCAAGCCCAGATCAACTTTGAGCGGCACAGCAAGCGTAGCCACAGTCTGCATATCCTTTTGCAGGAGCTTACCGATTTCCTCGATATTCTCCTCAGGGCCTTCAACTAAAAGTTCGTCATGAATCTGCAGGATCAACCTGCCGCCGAGATCCTTTATTTGACTATTATCAGCCACCTTGATCATGGCCATCTTGATAATATCAGCGGCGCTGCCCTGAATAACAGTGTTGATAGCCTGCCTGCGGGCCTGTGAAAGAATCTGCTGATTTGTGGAATGAAGTTCAGGCAACAAGCGACGACGCCCGGAAAGAGTGGTTACATAACCTTTCTCGCGGCCCTGTTCCACTACGGAATCGTAAAAGCCTTTAAGTACATCCAGCTTTTCAAAATACTTGACGATAAATTCCTTAGCCTCGTTGATCTTAATACCCAGCTCACGGGAAAGCTTCTGCGGTCCCATGCCGTAAATCAGGCCGAAGTTAATGGTCTTGGCATTGCGACGCTCATCGGAAGTAACATCCGCCGGATCACGGTCAAAAAGGAGCGCAGCTGTACGGGAGTGAATATCCTCATCATGCTCGAAAGCTGAAACAAGGGCCGGGTCACCGGAAAAATGAGCCAGTACGCGCAGCTCAACCTGAGAATAGTCGGCAGCGGCTAAACGCAAGCCCTCCCCGGCAGTAAAACAGGCCCGCATACGCTTGCCCTGATCACCGCGAATAGGAATGTTCTGCAGGTTGGGGCCGGAACTGGAAAGACGTCCGGTGGCAGTTGCCAGCTGATTGAAATTGGTATGAATACGCCCGTTGGCATTGACCAGCTTGGGCAAAGGTTCGAGATAGGTGGAACGCAGCTTCTCCATCTTCCGGTATTCAAGAATATCGGTGATAATTTCATGCTGCCCGCTAAGCTTTTCCAATACGGAATTGGCAGTGGAAAGCGCTCCTTTAGGAGTCTTGCCGCTCGGTTTGAGACCGAGGGTATCAAAAAGAACAGTCGCCATCTGCTGACTGGAACGGATATTAAACGGCTCACCGGCCCGCTCGTGAATGATCCGGGTAAGTTCATTAATACGTTCATTCACCTCGGACAAAAAATCAGCAAACGCATCCAGATCGATGGTGATTCCGGCTTTCTCCATATCAGCAAGAACAGGGATAAGCGGGATTTCAAGATTTGCTGTCAGCTCATCAAGACCTGCGGATTTGATACGGGGCCCAAGCACATGCATAAGAGCCAGCGCAGCCAGCCCCTGAGCATCGGGATGAACTTCATCTACAGCATCGGGAAGCTCTTCTCCGGCAAATAGCATGGCCCGCAAACGGTCCCAGGCATAATTGCGTTCTTCAGGATTGAGCAGGTAGGCAGCGAGACTTAAGTCGAACCAGCTGGACAGCTGAATCTGCCCCCATGCATCATCTGCACGCAGGAAAGATTTTACATCAGCCACAACAATTGTCTTTGCTGATTGCAGTCCGGCGGCAAGTTCTGCAGCAGTGACCTTGCACATCCATTCATCACCGTCCAGCCCGATGAAAAACATATTGCCCTCACGCACCAAACCGACGTCCTTACCTGTGAAATCAGGAAGTTCAGCAGCAGAGGAAACTTTCTTCAATTCAAGACGGTTTTCAGGAGCAGCAGGAGCCGGAGTAGCTTCGCCGAACAGGGAAAACTGTCCGCCCCCGGCGGCAGATTTATTGGACTTGGCAACATGAGCCGAAGCTTCTTCGCCAAACAGAGAGGCCTGACCGGAAGTTGATTTCTTGGAATTTCCAGCAGGAACTGCAGACCCTGAAACAGCGGAAAACAAAGCTTTTACATCGCGCACAAGTGAACGGAATTCGTAAGTAGTCATGAATTCCGCAGCACGATCTCCATCCACAGAACGAAGCTCGCACTTCTTGAGGTCGCAATCGGTGCAGCTACCCAACCGCATGCGGGTAAGCTCACGATAGACAAAAATATTTTCCAGCTCATCCTTCATCTTCTTCTGTATGGCAGGCTTGAGCTTATCGTAGTTGTCACGGATATCTTCCAGAGTCGGATATTCGGCCATTATCTTGGTGGCAGTCACCTTACCCACTCCCGGCACACCGGGAATGTTATCAGCCGAGTCGCCCACAAGGGCCTGAAAATCAGCCCATTGTTCAGGCTCAAGCTTGGTTTCTTCACGAAAATCAGCGAGAGAAGTGATCTTTTCCTTCTTTCCTGCGGGGTCCCACATGAAGACATTTTCATCAAGGCACTGCTTGAGGTCCTTGTCCGCTCCGAGGATAACCACCGGACGTTCAGACTTATAGCGGGCAGCGAGAGAAGCAATGCAGTCGTCAGCCTCTTCACCTTCGGAAACAATAAGCGGCACACCGATAACACTGAGCGCTTCTTTGAGCGGCTCAATCTGGGAACGCAGGTCATCAGGCATTGGCGGACGCTGGGCCTTGTACTGGTCATAAAGTTCGTGACGGAAGTTCTTACCCTTACCGTCAAGGATGAAAACCAGATATTTCGGTTTCTCCTCTTTGATAACCTTGAGCAATGTCCGCAACACAAAAAACATGGCATTGGTCGGCACACCGTCGGAACGCTTAAGGTCCGGGTAGGCGTGGAAGCCGCGGTAAAAAAAAGCTGAACCGTCAATCAAGTACAGGGGTTCGTCATCAAAATTCAATTTATCTCTGAGTGCCATTATATGCCTTCGGGTTCAAACCCTGCATTTATGTAATTGAGAAAGGATTAGATACGCTTTACGGTCTTTTTTCCCTTGGTCAATTTCTTGAGCACAAAGGATTCCGGGTCGGCACCTTCCAGCGCTTGCAGCTTGATTTCAGCACGCGCAGCAGCTTTATGACCACCGGCAGAACCTATTTCATTAAAAAGCTTGGCTGCCATTTTGCCCATATCCTTGCGCATGCCGTCACCACGGAAAATAACCACAAGGGTATCCTCGTAAATACCGGAAACAACGTCCCACGAAACGCCGTGAATACGCATGAGAAAATCAGCAAGTATAACCAGTGTATCCGGGTTTTCCACCTTGCCGATATGAGAAAAAAGGCCGGGGCCGATGCGACGCAGATTGTAAAAAGCGCGGGAGAAGTAACGCAGCCAGTCAGGATGGATTTCACTGCGTGTGATGCGCTTGATAAGGTCCATATCCGCATATTTTGTCAGATACCTGAAAGCCTTGACGTCATCATCAATGAAGGGACGTTCAAAACTCTGGGTATCGGTCTTGATGCCGTAAAGAAGTGCGGTGGCCAGAAGTTTGGCCGGGCGGATATTCAGGTTGTAGAGATATTCGGTCATCATGGTGCAGTTGGCTGCATACTTGGGCCGGATGTCCACATACTCCGCATGGGGGTATGGGGTTTCCGGCAGGGGATGATGATCGATTATCACGGAAAATCTCAAATCCTCGAAATCAGGATGGTGGTGCGGCTGTGAATCAAGAATCGCAAACTTGTCGTATTGGGCCACAAGAGTTGGAATCATCCTCTTGGCCGGAATGCGCAGGTAATGAATCATGGCAAGGTTATCAAGACGCTTGACCTCGTTGATATGGGCAATACCCACTTCAGCGACCCTGCGCCCGATTATGCGTTTAAACGCCATTGCCGAAGCCAGTGAATCCGGGTCGGCATTAACCACTACCAGCCAACGCTCTTCCTTCTTACAAAGGGCGAGCAAATCCTGAAGCTGATCTTCAAGCTGTTTAAAATAAGCCATAGCTACTTCTTCAGGGTCAGGGGTAACCCTGCGGCCACAAGATAAACTTCATCTGCGATTGCGGCCATTGTACGGTTGAGTGATCCGAGCCTGCGAACAAAACTGCGGACTTCACGTGTCATTGCCAACGGGCCGAGCCCCACCTCACATGACACTAAAACAACATCCGGCCCTTTCCATTCAGATAGAAGCCGGACAACCTCCCCGATTTGCTGCTCACCGTCCGCAACTTCGGAACAGGAAAACAGCCAAAAATCCAAACTGTCCACCAGCAGGTGGTCGTACCCTTCTCTAGCCTTAAGCAGAACCCGACGCAAGTCCGCGCCGGCTTCAAGAACCGGAATGGACGGATCCCGCTCCAGCCTATGGTCCATAATCTGCTGCCGAAAAGCCATATCACGGGCTTTTCCGGTAGCAATGAAACATTTACGGCCGGAATATTCTGCAAACAGGTCGAGGGCGTAGTCTGATTTTCCCGACTTATTGCCCCCCAGCACAAATGTAATCAAGATTTCTCCTAGGTACATGAGTACAAAAGAACGGGAAAACTATCTTTACGTACTCTATTTCCAGCAAAGACTGCAACCACAAGAAAAATTTCACAAGGTACTACTTGATTTTTCTTGCAGTACAATAATCACTCAATAATTGCAGAGAGTTAAAAAAGGATTCCTCCTCAAAGACCTCTACAGTGACCGTGCCGCCCTTGTTTAACTTTTCAAATAAAACATCAAGAGTTTCAAACCCATCACTATTAAGATGGTCCAATCCCAGATGCCGTCCTTTCGGTCCCGGAGCATTAAGATGCAGCATGGCAACCTGCCCATCAAGATCAGGGTCACGCAGAAGGTCATGTTGTGCGTAAGCCAGTATGTGTCCTAGATCAAGGCATATTTTCATCCCGCAATCAGCAATAACCCTGGTAAGACCAAGCAAAGAATTTTCTTTTATATTCTCTAAAAGGATCGTTTCAGGCCTTACCCCGCCACGGGAAACAACGGCTGCAAATTCCCGTATTAAACCTGCTGCTTCAGGACCCATAGACGGAGGATGGACAACATGGGCCGTAGGATTCAAATGCGCAGCTTTTTCATTGAGGGCTATTACTATTTCAGCAACTCTGCCTCCACCTTCTTCCCAGGGCAGATCAAGAGGATGATGAATATGGAAAGCTAGCCCTGTATCAATCAATTCCTCAGGCAGATCAGTTTTTGTGTAAGCAAGGCAGGATTCTGTTTCAAAAAACAGCAATGCGATCTCGTCCACTTTGCCTTCCAGAAAACGACAGTTCTCAAAAATGGTACCGGAAATTACCCATGAGGGCGCAGATAATTGAAAACGAAAATCAGTATTATTCAAAAAAATGGACATTTTTGCCGCGACTCATTCATTAAAACTATAATATATGTTCCACTAATAAACCCAACACACCGGACCACAGATCCTTTTTATATACGGCATAAGTATTGCTTAAAACAAAGTAGATTCAATTATGTCAGGAGAAATAAAAATGAAACGGGTAAGAAATTTTTTTCAACATCACTTCAACCCGTTGCACATTTTCTGCAGGCTCCGGGGAGCAGGGTTGAGCGCTATGGCCGCAAGAAGAATGTCAATGGTTTATGAAAAGGTGGTTTACAAGGTTTTTCTGTTGTAACCCAGAAACCTTCTCCACTCTTATTCATCAGCACGGAACGACAAGAAAAGCCTACATATCCAACAGGCTGATCTTCTTCTCCTTCTGGACCTTTCGTGCAACCATTGCAGACTTCTTCACTGATTCAGGAAGATTCTTCAAAAAACGCGACACAGGCAACATCAGAGTCCGTCCGTACAAAGGTCTCTTGCCCGCATGGGACATGTAAAGATTTTTCTTGGCTCTGGTCATCCCCACATAAAGAAGCCTGCGTTCCTCTTCGGTATTTTCCTGCACCAACGGCGATTCTCCGGAAATCTTTCCGGTCAGAATATCCGGCCCTGCAAAAGGCACAATCCCGTCATCAAGACCAGCCAGAAATACGGCTTCAAACTCCAGCCCCTTTGCGGCATGCATGGACATGATTCGCACTTTCTCCGCTTTATTGCGTACCTGATCCAGATCATTCTGCATATGTATCCAGTTCAACAGACCGGACCACCCGCCATGCTCCTTATAGCCTTTAACCATATCGCGGAAAGGTTTGCTCTCCCAGAAAAGCTGGTCAAAAGGAGGCATATCGCTCAGGTATGCGGAAAGTCCCAAAGGTCCCCGGGCAATAACTTTCTCCGGAACCTCAGGCACTTCATCATCTGCATCCTCAGCAAAACCGAGCATACGGCGTGCAGCAGCAAGAAGCACCTCCACCCGTGGATCATGCCAGAAACTCTCAGTTTCAGGCACACTGCAAGGAATTCCCTGCCGCTTAAGCATGGCCTCAATGGGACCGATCAATCCTTTAAAACGAACAAGAATCGCGATATCTCCGGGGCTCAAAGTGCCCTGTTCGCCAGCATCCACAAGACTGTGGCTGGTGGCTCCTATGAGCAGCTTGATACGCTCCCCGATCCAGGAAGCCTCGCGTCCGCTGTCTGGAGCGGAAAAAAGATGGATATCAGCCTCATAATTTCGATGGGCTTTAAGCTGCGGCGGATTATCCAGTACCGAAGCCGATGCATCCAGAACCCCTTGTGCAGAGCGGTAGTTATCCTCAAGTGTAATCAGAATCAAATTTTCCCAGAAAGCGCGAAAACGGTTCGCCACATTCCCGGCAGCACCGCGGAAACCGTAAATGGACTGGTCAGGGTCGCCGATAGCAAAAAGCCCTTCACCGTCATCCCCGGCCAAACGCTGGACAATTGCCAGCTGCAGGGGAGAAAGATCCTGCACCTCATCCACAAGCACATGGGTGAAGGTCCGCACATACTTGTCGGACTTCAACTCCGAAAGCCAGAATTCCAGTAAGTCAGTGTAATCCACAAGATTATACTGATCTTTCTGACGGGTATAATTGGCTAAAATTTCAGCAGACTTTTCACTCAAAGGCTTCAGGGTCTCGCGGGAAAGATTGATGGAATCCCATGCAGACTTGAGCTTTGCACCGCTAAGCTCAGGATTGGCTCTTCCAAAGACACGGCGTGCGGTCTCTTCATTCAGTATAATAGGATCATGATCAAAGGCCGAAGCCCAGTATTCGAGGGCCAAAGCATGCAGAGTATCAGCACGGGGCAGGACTTCGTCATCTCCGAGCATATTGCGCATGCGGTCATTCATTTCCTCGGCAGCCTTACGGGTAAAGGTCAGGGAAAGAATACGCCGTGCCCGGGTTCCCCTTTCAAGCAGATGCTTGATACGGCCCATGAGAGTCTGTGTTTTACCTGTTCCCGGTCCGGCAATAACCAGCACCGGATCCGGCCCGGCTTCAACGGCTTTTTTCTGGGCCTCATTAAAGCGGACCACCCCGCTTTCCTGTTCCGGATCGGATGTTCTGCGCACCTCAGCCTCAGGCTTAGGGGTATCAAGATCACCTTTGGGTTTGCGAACCACAACAAGTTTCACGCCGTTGATAATTTCATCCCGCTCCTGCGCGGAAAAAACGGAAATTGTTCCGTACTGTCCGTCAAAACCGGGGTTACGGATGACCTGTCCCTCACGCATGCGGCGGATGCCCTCGGCAAGGTGGACATTGTGTCTGCGCAAATCCTCAACAGGAACCTGCTGCAGGATAAAAAATTCAGAACCGAATTCCTTAATCAACGGAGCGTAAACGCCGAGAACCTTCTTGGTTTTGGGTCCGGTGCCCACGATCTCGGAAATAATTTCTTTGAGCGGCACTAGAGAATCGAATCCGGGCTGTCCTTTGGGCTGCTGTGCTTCCTCTCGGTCCGCAAGCTCCATAACCCTTGAATAAACACCCATTGTCAAAGGCTTGCCACAGACCGGACAAATGCCGCCGCGCATCTTTGATTCATGTGGATCAAGCATGATCCCGCACTTGCGGTGCCCGTCCATGTGGTATTTGCCCTCTTCCGGAAAAAATTCAATTGTACCCATGAACTTATGACCCAGCCCTTCACCGCGCAAAGCGCGGTAGATACCTTCATAAGACATGTTGCCGCTGAAAATATTTGCCTCGCGCCCCAAGTTTTCACCGGAATGGGCATCGGAGTTGGAAACCATACGGTACTTATCCAACGCAGAAATGAACCAGTTCATTTCCGGGTCCGAAGAAAGCCCGGTTTCCATGGCGAAAATCTCGGAAGCAAGGTCGCCGTAACATTCTTCCACGGTATCAAAACCGGATTTGGAACCGAAAAGCGAGAACCACGGAGTCCAGATATGGGCAGGAATAAGAAAGGCTTTGTCGTGAGTTTCAAGGACGATTTCAAGAAGATCTTTGCTGTCCAGACCGAGGATTGGCCTGCCGTCAGATTTGAGGTTACCGATGGTATCGAGCTTGGCGTTGAATTTCTTAACCGATTCCAGATCGGGCATGTAGACGAGGTTGTGTACTTTGCGGGTTTTGCCGTATTTTTTATAGATGGAACTTATTTCGGTCTGGAGCATGAAACGGGTCTGTCCGGCAAAAGGACCATCCACCCAGTCGATGGAGTTCTCCAGCCCCTGCGGTTCTCGCAGGGAAAGCAGCCCGGAACCGTCCTCCACCAGTTGCTCTTCTATTTCGGCGACCCATTCAGGATGCGTAAAGTCACCCGTTCCGATGACGTCAATCCCTTTCACCCTTGCCCATGCAGCCAGAAGGCGCGGATTCAAGGCTTTACTGGTGGCGCGTGAAAATCTGGAGTGGATATGCAGGTCGGCTATAAATCTTTCCATGGTCTACCGTTCTTCCCCGTCTTGATCATTTATTGATCAACTTATCTACAAGAGCATCACAACTTCCTGTCATAACTGCACTTTATCATATCATCATCTAATCATCACAACCCTTTCAAGGCTTAAAAGGGACACTACATGCAGCCCCAAAAGATTGCAAGGCACCACCCTCTTTGATAGGGAAATTTTAACATAATGCCTCCGGCGGCCCTTCGGGGACCAAAGAAACTTTTTGGGAAAAGTTTCTCTGGACTCTTCAAACACTTTTATTGGGCTTCGCCGCTTCGTATAAATTAATGGAGCCAAATTGAGAAACGCTACGATTTACGATATTTGTGATGACCCGATTTTAAAATGTGAAAACCCCACTATTCCGGGCGAAAACCTGTGCAAACTCTACAAGAAACTTTTCGGCAATCCGCTTTTCAAACATTTTATCCTGCGCTGGTGCTCGCATCCGGCAATTTTCCAAAGCAAGATAGGTCCTTATCAGGAAATGATGGAAGCAGCCATGCAAGCCAGTTATGAAAATTGGCAGGATAAGCAATGGGTTGAGACAACTTTCGCCCCGCTGGCTAAACTGCTCGACCGTGTTCAAGACCCGCAGTGGCGCATCCGTAAAAAAACAGACTCCCAGCCCCCGCGCATACACGAAAAAGAAGTGAATGAAGTGCTGGACGCGGTACTTTCCGACATCATCCGGGTCTGGAACAAAAACCCGGAAGATCCTTATTTTCCGGTTTCCGCACAAGTAATCATGCCCGGTGACTCAATCTGCAACGGCGAAAACTTCATGAACATCATGACCGGGCTGGGATCATACGAATTTCAAAATATCAACCTGCTTTTCGGGTTGATGCGCTGCTTCCTGCACTCCAACCCGCTGGCCCTGAAAATTTTCCGCCGTCCATGGAAAGGAATCGCCGAACCTCTCTCCATGCGTGTTTCTTGGATCACCCACCGCACCGGATTTTACGACGATATTTTCTGGGAACAAATCTACAACCTTTATATATTGGAAGAACTTCCACAGCCCGAACAGAGCAAGCTGAAAGAAATGCTGGAATCCATGCTCCATTTTTTGATCGTGACCAGCATGGAGTGGCTGCAGGCACCCAGCTCAGGCATCAAGCACCCGGCAATTACCTGTTTGCCCAAAGACGGTAACGGGCAGCCGCTCTGCAATCTCAAACCCCGCGACTGGAAAGCAAAAAAAGAGCTTGGATTTGACGATTACGTTCCCGATGTGGACACAACTTTTCTCGCACTTGCCATGTCCCGCAAATGGCAGGATCTGGTCGAAGAAAAAAATCTGAACGCAAATCAGGAGCTTCTGCGTGCTGCGGAAGTATTCCTTGATTTCCCTTGGGTGGAAATCATCAATGAATACCAGATTGGCGGAGGCAATAAGACAAATCTGCCTACTATCACCATGACCCGTCCGCTGGACTACTACGGTTCCGTACCGCTCTGGTTCGATAAGCCCTTCAAAAGAGACAAAGAAGACGGACGCATTGTGCGCGAAACTCTGGGCAATGAAATCTGCCCCGGTCACAACATGGACATTCTTGAATGCATCCTCGCCAACCGCTACCAGTGGAAAGCGCTGGAGGGAGAGAACCTTGAAACCGTAAAACGGTTCCTTACCTTTCATCACAACGCATTCATCAGCGGTAATTTTAAAGAAGACAGCGCAGTACGTTTCTACCTGCCGGAAATCTACGTCAGTTATGCCGGACGTCTTTACTACACTTGGCTGACCATCCCCGAAGATGAACGGCAACTTATCGATCCTGACGGTAAAGTCGAACAAATCCGGGCCGTGGCAATGGATTACTGCAAATACGATATGCTGGGAGCAACTCTCAATCCCTTTGACGCATCACTGGCAGTGGCGACTCTCTGCCTGCTGCGCTACCCCAGCCGCGGCGACGGACTCATCGAACGGGGCATAAAAGTTTTACACGACCACCTCGGCGAGGGCTGCTTCAGGCATCCCTACAAAGCCTACGAATGGACTATGGTCCGCCATCCAACACGAATTATTGTCGGCAGCGAAGTCACAACATCGCTCTTCGCCATGAATGCCATAGCTTGCTACAAACATTATATGAAATAAAAAAAGGGGTGCTGAGCACCCCTCATTTAATCCACCAGACAACTTAGAAAGTGCTAGATGCAAGGCCCAAGAAAAAGGCAGGAACGAAACGTATGACACATACGTAAGTTTCTGCCTTTTTTGCAGTAACAAAGCAGATAGTGCTTTATAAGTTGCCTGGTTACCATTTGAAGAATGGCGGTCCATCCTTGGTTATATCCATATTGATAACCTTGTAGGCATCACGGGTATCTTCACCCGGCCTCTTAATATTAATGATAACAGGAGATGCCCCCAGCCCCACGGTGGTAAATTCAAACCGCCAACGCCCGAAATCACCCATCAGCCCTGAATCAGGTTTGATTATCTTAAACTTGTCCAAGCTTACCAGCTCGGGATCAAAAGAAACCCCGTCAAATTGATAACCACCGGAACCGGGATTACGCATTTCGAAAGCAAGCTGCTCTCCAGGCATGAGTCCGAGGCTTATCTCATGCTTACCGTCTATATCATATTCGGCAATCGAGTCCGCAAAAGGATTAAGCGAAGAACAGCCGCTAGACATAAACGTTAATAAAAGCAGACAGAACACCCAGCCAAACGAATTATATTTTTTTATTTTCATAAATTCTGCATTTTTATGTGCCTATTTTGACACCTGTGTTAATAAAATATTTTTTACAAAACATTTCAACAAGTTAAGAATTTGAGAAAAAACCAATTCAAGTGTAATAATATTAACCGCATACGGCAAGGGGAAGCCGTAAGCTATGGCTGTTTTAACAGTTATAACACTCATTTCGATGTGCGTCTTCTTCAGGAATGTTCCTGAATTCCCGGGCGCTTGGTGCTTTTATTATTGTATTTACTTTTTTAAGGAGTGTGAGGATGAAACGTTCATTACTGTTTCTTGCGCTAGTTGCTATTCTGACTCTCGGTCTCGCCGGATGCAGCGCAGAAAAAAAAGAAGAGGCCCCTGCCAAAAAGGAAACCACTGAAGCAGCTCCCGCTGCCGCAGCCGGTAAAACCCTGAAGCTGGCCATGGATGCCGACCCTGTCTCCCTTGACCCTCATGTACAGCTTTCCGGTGGTATGCTTCAGTACTCCCACATGGTTTTTGATCCCCTCGTACGCTGGGCTAAAGACGGTTCTTTCGAACCCCGTCTTGCTGAGTCCTGGGAACGTATTGATGACAAAACCATGCGCTTTCACCTGCGTAAAGGTGTAAAATTTCACTCCGGCAACCCCTTCACCGCTGAAGACGTTGTCTGGACCATTGAGCGCCTCAAAAAGAGCGCGGACTTTAAAGGCCTGTTCGAGCCTTTCTCTCCCGCAAAGGTTGTTGATGCCAACACCGTTGATATCATCACCAAAGAGCCCTACGGTCTGCTCCTGAACATGGCTACTTACATTTTCCCCATGGACAAGCAGTTCTACTCCGGCAATGACGAGTCCGGCCAGCCCAAAGACGCTATTGTCAAAACCGGACCCTCCTTTGCCAACGTAAACGAATCCGGTACCGGTAAATACACTGTTGCCGAACGTGAACAGGGCGTACGCGTTGTCTTCAAGGCTTTCCCCGAATACTGGGACAAAGCAGGTAACGTAGACACCATCATCCTGACCCCCATTAAAAACGACGCTACCCGCGTAGCAGCACTGCTTTCCGGCGATGTTGATTTCATCATGCCCGTTCCCCCGCAGGATCTGAAGCGCGTTGAATCCACTGAAGGTCTGCAGCTGGTTACCATGTCCGGTTCCCGCATCATCACCTTCCAGCTGAACCAGAAACGCCAGAAGCCTTTCCAGAACCCCAAAGTTCGTCAGGCTATCGTATATGCTACCGATAACACCGGTATCGTAGAAAAAGTAATGAAAGGCTTCGCTACTGTTGCCAGCCAGCAGGGTCCTGAAGGCTTTGCCGGTTACAATGCAGAACTCAAGCCTCGCTATGACCTTGAGAAAGCAAAGCAGCTCATGAAAGAAGCCGGTTACGAAAATGGTTTTGAGTGCACCATGATCGCACCTAACAACCGTTACGTTAACGACGAAAAAATCGCTGAAGCATTTGTTTCCATGCTCGGCAAAATCGGCATCAAGGTTAACCTGAAAACCATGCCTAAAGCTCAGTACTGGGATCAGTTCGACGCACAGGTTGCCGACATTCAGATGATCGGCTGGCACTCTGACACCGAAGACTCCGCTAACTACACTGAGTTCCTGCTCATGTGCCCCAACAAGGAAACCGGTTACGGCCAGTACAACAGCGGTAACTACTGCAACCCTGAAGTAGATTCCCTGATTATGCAGTCCCAGACCGAAACCGACCTTGCCAAACGTAGTGCAATGCTCCAGAAAGTGGAAAAAATCCTCTACGACGAAGCAGCATTCGTACCCCTTCACTGGCAGAACCTGTCCTGGGCTTCCAAGGACGGTATGAACACCGAAGAAATCGTAAACGTACAGAACTTCCCCTACTTCGGCGACCTCGTCATCAAGTAAGGGTAATTATTGATAAAGTAACTTTAAGCAAAGGGAATCCCATCCGGGGTTCCCTTTGCCATGTTAAACGAAATTTTTATCTAGCAAGCCATACTCCCATTAGGGAGTCCAGAGGGGATTGCCCCCTTTTGCCGCCTAAGGCGAAATTACTCGCCCAAAACGCGCAGCGCCCCAAATTGTTTGTCCGTCTGGAGTTAAATAAAAAATGTTTGCTTTTATAGTCCGAAGGATCGCACAGGCGATCATTGTAATGCTGATCATCAGCTTCATCGGCTTTGCCATCAAGCAGAGCTTCGGTGACCCGGTAAGGGAGATTACGGGGGTTTCCGTATCTGCTGCTGAAAGGGAAAAAATCAGGGACGAACTCGGTCTCAATGATCCTTTCATGGTCCAGTTCGGCCGTTTCATGCAGGGAGCGGTCAAGGGTGATATCGGTAGATCTTTCTTCTACAAAAAGTCCGCTCTTGATGTAATCCTGAGCAAGGCTCCAGCGACTCTGGAACTGGTTATCTGTGCCGCCCTGATCATCGTAATTTTTTCCATACCGCTGGGTATTTATTCGGCCATCCGGCCCAAGGCTATGTTCGCGCGGTTTGTCATGGGCGGATCAATTGTCGGGGTCTCAATCCCGGTATTCCTGACCGCGATTCTCATGATCTATATTTTTTCAGTGGAACTGCACTGGCTGCCATCCTACGGACGAGGCGAGACTGTTGCACTGGGCGGATGGCGCACAGGCTTCCTGACTGCTGACGGCTGGCTGCATCTGATCATGCCTTCCATCGCCCTTTCTTCCATCATGCTCCCGCTCTTCATTCGACTCATTCGTTCCGAAATGATGGAAGTTCTTGAAAACGACTACATTAAATACGCATGGGCCAAAGGTTTGATGCCCAGACGCGTATGGATTGTCCACGCCTTCAAAAACACCCTGCTCCCGGTCATCACCGTGGGCGGTGTTCAGCTGGGAACAATGATAGCCTTCACCATCCTCACTGAGACCGTATTCCAGTGGCAGGGCATGGGCTTCATGTTCATCGAGGCTGTGGAACGCGGCGATGCTCCGCTGATGGTAGCCTATCTCATGGTGGTCGGGCTGATATTTGTAGTTGTTAACACCGTGGTTGACGTCATTTACGGACTGGTCAACCCGCAGGTAAGAATCGCGGGGCAAAAATAAATGAAAACCAGATCACGCTGGCAGAGATTCAAAGAATCATACTTTCTGCACGACTTTCTGCACGACAAAGTTGCCCTCACAAGTTTCGGTATTCTGGTCGTGTTGCTGTTCATGGGCTTTGCGGCTCCACTTGTCGCACCTTTTAATCCCTACGATGCACACAACATCGACATCATGAACGCGGAGATTCCGCCTTCATGGCTTCCCGGCGGAAACAGCAGCTTCCTGCTCGGAACCGATGCACAGGGACGCGACCTTTACTCCACCATGCTTTACGGCATGCGAGTATCACTGATCATCGGTATCGGCGCTGTTGCCCTGCAGGCGTTCCTCGGCATCATGGTCGGGCTGGTAGCAGGCTTCATGGGTAAAAGGGTGGAATCCATCCTCATGCGCGTTGCCGACGTGCAGCTTTCCTTTTCCACCTACATGGTTGCGATTTTTATCTCGGCCATCTTTCAGGCCATGTTCGGCGTTGCCAAATATGAAGAAATAGCTATTCCCTTGCTGATTCTGGTCATAGGCTTTGCTGAATGGCCGCAGTATGCACGTACTGTGCGTGCCTCCGTACTGGCAGAAAAGAAAAAGGAATACGTGGAAGCGGCCAAGGTCATCGGACTTTCCCAGAAAAGGATTATGTGGCGCCACGTGCTGCCCAATACCCTTTCTCCGGTATTCGTTATCTCCACCATTCAGGTTGCAAACGCCATCATGAGTGAGGCCGCCCTTTCCTTTGTCGGCTTGGGCATGCCTGTAACCCAGCCTTCGCTGGGCTCACTCATCAATGTTGGCTTTGAGTACATCTTCAGCGGATCATGGTGGATTACCATGTTCCCCGGCATTGTACTCGTTGTGCTCATTCTGGTCATCAACCTGCTTGGTGACTGGCTGCGCGACTTCCTCAACCCGAAACTGTACAAGGGGTAACCAATGCAACCGCTTCTTGATGTTAAGAACTTAAGTGTCGAGTTCGCATTGCGCCAAGGTTCCCTTGAGGCAGTACGCAATGTTAGCTTCACCCTGAATAAAGGTGAAAGGCTCGGTCTGGTTGGTGAATCCGGGGCCGGTAAATCTGTTACCGGTTTCTCCATCATCAACCTTATCTCCAAGCCCGGATATATCTCCAACGGATCAATCATGTTTGAAGGGCAGGATCTTGCGAAAATGCCTTTTGACAAAATGCGCGGCGTTCGCGGCAACCGCATCTCCATGATCTTTCAGGACCCCATGATGACCCTGAACCCGGTCCTGACCATCGGCACCCAGATGACCGAAACCGTCATGGCCCACATGGATGTAACCCGCAAGGAAGCAGAAGAAATTGCGCTGGAAAAACTGCGCAAGGTCTACATCCCTTCCCCGCGCAAACGTCTGGCCCAGTACCCGCATGAATTCTCAGGCGGCATGCGCCAGCGCATCGTCATCGCAATTTCACTTTTGACTGATCCGTCACTGATCATCGCCGATGAACCGACAACAGCACTGGATGTAACCATTCAGGCAGAGATAATGGATCTGCTGCTGGAACTCTGTGAGACCGACAATATGGGCCTGATCCTGATCACCCATGACCTCGCTGTTGTATCGGAAGTTACCCAGCGCATTGCGGTCATGTATGCGGGCGGAATTGTGGAGACAGGTTCAACCCGTCAGGTAACCGAAACCCCGGGACATCCTTACACTCAGGGACTGATCGCCGCCCTGCCCCAGTCCGGTGCAGCAGGAGACCGCTTGACCCAGATTCCCGGTGCCATGCCTTCACTCATGAATATGCCTGCAGGCTGTCCCTTCAACCCCAGATGCCAGCACTGTACTGACATCTGCAAGCAGGAACGGCCCGAACTTAAAGAAAATAAATCCGGTATTCTGGTGGCTTGCCATCATGCCGACAAAGTATAGAGATTCGTCATGCCAACCGATTCCCTCGTAAAAATCAAAAATCTGGTCAAGCACTTCGACATTTCCGGCGGACTGCTCGACCAGCTGCAAATGGAAAACGGACGCATCACACGCAACCGCACCATCGTCAAAGCGGTCAACAACGTCAGCTTTGAGATTAAAAAAGGTGAAACTTTAAGCGTGGTCGGCGAATCCGGATGTGGTAAATCAACCCTTGCAAGAACCGTAATGGGCCTTTATCCGCCTAACTCCGGTGAAGTATACTACGGCGGAGAACGCATCGACAACCTGCCTCACTCGAAGATGCTTCCCTACCGTACAAAAATGCAAATGGTCTTTCAGGACCCCTATGCCTCTCTGAACCCGCGCATGACCGTGCGCCAGATCATTGAGGAGCCTATCTATTTCCATAACAAGGGCATTTCACGGGGCGACGCAAAAGATAAGCTGCACAAAGTAATGCGCAGTGTGGGTATGGACCCGGAATGGGCCGGAAACTATCCCCATGAGTTCTCCGGTGGACAGCGCCAGCGCATCAGCATTGCCCGCGCTCTGGCTGTTGAACCTGAATTCATTGTAGCAGATGAACCAATCGCCGCATTGGACGTTTCCATTCAGGCCCAGATCCTGAACCTGCTCATGGATGCGCAGGAAGAACGCAACCTGACCTACCTGTTCATCAGCCACGACCTTTCGGTTGTTGAACACATTTCCACCCGCGTGGCGGTCATGTATCTGGGTAGTCTTTGCGAACTGGGCACAGCCAAGGAAATCTTTGCCAGCCCGCAGCACCCGTACACAAGGGCACTGCTTTCGGCCATTCCGACACTTGGCGGGGAAAAGAAGAAGCATATTCATCTTTCCGGTGATGTGCCCACCCCCATCAACCTGCCTACAGGCTGTGTCTTCCATGGTCGCTGTACATTTGCAAACGATCGCTGCCGGGAAGAAGTTCCCCTCGCACGCAATCTGGAAAACGGCACTCTCTGTGCCTGCCACGCTGTTGAAGAAGGAAGGCTTTAGCACTCACTACCTATTCACAGCCAATATCAATTTACAATAGAAAAGCCCGTTAATAAAAGACGGGCTTTTCTATTATGTGCTATACTGCTGTAAAAAAATTGATTCAAATTTTTGCAGGACGACAGTATGACTCAGGAAATGAAAGTGCTGGGAGTATACTCCCAAAATATCAAGACCAGAATCGGAGCAGGTACAACCTCACAAAAATCCGAAAACAAAACCTATCATTACGTCATTCGCGTAGGCTACAGTAAGTACCATGTGCAGCCATTAAATGAACAGGACATTCCGTCCGGGATGATTACCGTTATTTCTGAAAAGGATTTCATAGCCCAGTTCAGCCCTGAATTATACTACTACCAGCGCAAAACCCTGCCAGCCCTGAAGACTCTCCAAGCCAAAATCACCAAGGGAGAAGATGCATTTGAAAAAGGCAATCTGAATGATGCTGAGCATGCCTTTGCCGGGGCATTGCTCTTGGACCCGGAGAACCCCAAAGCGAACCTAGGTATGGGCAGTGTCCAGTGTACGAAAGAAAATTTCGACAAACTCAATGAAATCATCCAAGTACTACTGAATCTAGATGCCGTTTTTCTTGAAGAACAACGTCAGGAATTCAACCTCTTCGCCATAGTGCTGCGCAAAAGCAGGCGATATGATGAAGCGCTGACTTTTTATAAAAAAGCATTGGAGATTTATCCTGACGACGAAAACCTGCATTTCAATATTGCCCGTGCATATTTTGACACTGAAAACAAAGATGAAGCTCTTTCTCATATAAAGAAAGCTCTCGAAATTAATCCTGGGCTGGAATCAGCCACACTTTTCAAAAATTATTTAACCAAAAAGAAAAAAAAGGCCAAAACGCCAACGTCCAAGCAGCAACCGAAGGAACATGACCCAACAAATTAATGCCAGACCGGACACACAAGCATGCAAAGCATCTGTTGGACCAAGTTCTAATCGACATTTTTGAAAAGCCTGCTTATAAACAGCAGGCTTTGCGTTAAACAAAAAGAAAAATATATTTAAATAAAGCACGCAGCTTGCTTGATATATGTCTATGTGGGGAGACGGTTGATGGGAGATATTTTTCAAGTACTTGGTGTTTATTCCAAAAACATCAAAGACTACACTGGTGCCGGGACTACAATGCAGCGGTCCGAGAGCAAGACATACTACTATGTCACACGATCCGATGTGGACAAATTTCAGGTTCAGCCCCTCAATGATCAGAACGTCCCCTCAGGTATGGTGATAACCTTAAACAAAAAAGAATTTATCACCCAGTATGCTCCGGAAATAAAATACTACGAGAAAAAAACCCTCCCGGCCCTGAAGTCCCTCAAAGCAAAAATCGAAAAAGGGGAGCAAAACTTTCTGAACGGCAATCTTGATGAAGCAGAGCAATCCTTTGCCAAGGCCCTGTTTTTGGACCCGGAACACCCTAAAGCCAATCTGGGGATGGGGTCGGTGCTATGCACTAAAAAAAATTTCAAAAAACTTTCCGGGATAATAGACAGACTTTTAAACAAAGACGAAATTTTCATGGAAAGCCAGAGGCAGGAGTTCAACCTCTTTGCCATCAGCTTGCGCAAACAATCGCTTTTTGATGAGGCCATCACATTTTATGACCGGGCCATCCAGATCAATCCTAATGACGAAAATTTGCATTTCAATACGGCCAGAGCTTATTTCGACGCTGGCGATAATGATATGGCGTTAAATCATCTGGACAAAGCACTTGAAATTGCACCTACACTTGAAGTAGCGTCCATGTTCAAGAAGTACATCGTCAAACGGAAAAAGCAATGATCTCGCAAAAGGAAAAACTCAAGGCAGCCTGCACTCCCGGGCTCAAAATAACCATCGAGTTAGGTGGACTCAATGATAAAGCCCCGACCATTGTCGTTGGAGGGGACTTCGTAAAATCACTTATTGTCAAAGAACCGATGGTTCATCATGCGGACAAGTCACTCTGGTCCGAATATATGTACCCCGGTAATGAAGCCACTGTACGTTATATTCATGAGGGCATTGCTTCCGGCTACAAAACCGAAGTAATCAGAATGATCAGCTCACCTGACCGACTACTTTTCCTGAAATACCCGAAGCGAATCGAATCATACAATCTCAGACGACACAAAAGGGTTTCCTGTTTCATGGAAGCGCAAATTGAAATCGGGGACAAAAAAAGCGTAGCCGTGCTGGAAGACCTGAGCACCAGTGGGTGCTGTATCAGCTACATAACCGATAAAAGTCGCCCGGACCCTGAAATAGGTGATAAAATGAAAATCTTCTGTCCCTACTTCACTGAAAACGGGACAACTTTCATTCCCTGCAAAGTACAGCGGTGCACCAAGGATTCACGAAAAACAATTCTGGGAATGACCTTTGAAAAACCATCCCCGGAAATCCTGATAAAAATACAGGATTACGTAGCCACCATACTTTACCACTCCTAAAAATTTCAAAAAAAGGCCCTGCGGAATAACTCCAGCAGGGCCCTTTACTTTGCCTAAAAACAGCTGACTACTTTTTAGTGCGTACAGTCAGCCCCAAATCTTCAAGCATGGTCAGATCATGATCTATACCCTGTCCGGATACGGTCAGAAAATCACCGACCATCAGCCCGTTACAGCCGGCATGGAAAATAAATGATTGCAGGGAACGCAGTGCGGACCTTCCTGCTGCCATACGCACTTCCGCATGAGGGTTAACCAAACGGAACATTGCAATGGTCAGCAGAATTTCCAGAGGCTGCAATGGCTCAACATCTTCGAGAGGGGTTCCAGGAATGGGGATCAGGAAATTAAGTGGAATGGAATCAACTTCCAACTCCGCAAGGGCAAGGGCCAATTCAACCCTCTGTTGATGGCTTTCACCAAGGCCCAAAAGTCCGCCGCAGCAGACCTCAAGACCTGCTTTTTTGGCATCGCGAACAGTGCGCACCCGCTCGTCATAGCTATGGGTGGTGCAAACGTTGGAGAAATAACTCTCTGCCGCCTCAAGGTTATGATGGTAACGAACTACGCCGGATTCGTGCAGCTTTTTCAAAGAGTCAAAATCAAGGCAGCCCAATGAAGCACAATGATTGAAACTTTTCTCACGCATGCCGTCCACAGCCTCACAGACATGTTCAAGCGATTTACCCTTAAGTGCCCTGCCGCTGGTCACGTAACTGAAAAATTCAAGAGGTGATTGCCCTGCTTTTTCTGCACAGTCACGGATTTCATCCACCGACATAAGCGGATAAGTCGGAGCCGGAGTTCCCTTGAAATGGCTGGATTGGGCACAGAAGGAACAATCTTCCGAACAGTTCCCGCTACGTACGTTGGCAATGGAACAAAGACTGACCTCACGGCCGAAGCGGCGCATTGTCATGGTATGCGCGGCATGCAGAATTTCTGCCAGCTCTCCGTGGGAAGCACCGAGTACTGAAACCGCAGTGTGTTCATCAATTGCTCCGCCACCATGGACGGCATTCCACAAAGCCTGTTTCTCGTTTCTATCCAAAATATTACCCCTGAAGGCCTACAACTTCGCAGATAGCGGAAGTCAGAGCCTCAAGTTCTAGATTTGAAATTACATAGGGCGGCATTACATAGACGAGTTTCCCGAAAGGACGAACCCAGACACCGCGTTTTACAAATTCCCGCTGGATGGATTCCATATCCACGGGTTGTTTAAGCTCGACAACCCCGATGGCTCCAAGGCAGCGCACATCCGCCACCGCACTCGATTTAGCACAGGGTGCCAGCCCGGAACAAAGCAACTCGGTAATTTCAGCGACCCGTTCTTTCCAATTACTATTCAACAAAAGATCTATGGAAGCATTCGCTACAGCGCAGGCCAATGGGTTACCCATAAAAGTCGGGCCATGCATGAACACGCCGCCTTTGGAGGAAATGCCCTCGGCGACTTCCTTTGTGGCAAGGGTTGCGGCCAGAGTCATCATGCCTCCGGTAATGGCCTTGCCAACGCACATGATGTCCGGACTGATCCCGGCCATTTCACTGGCGAACATGGCCCCGGCGCGTCCGAATCCGGTAGCAATCTCATCGCAGATGAGCAGCACGCCATGCTCGTCACAAGCCTCGCGGACCCGTTTCAAATATTCAGGGGAATAAAAACGCATTCCCCCGGCACCCTGCACTACCGGTTCAAGGATAACTGCCGCCAATTCATGGGCATGCTTTTCAATTTTCGTCTTGAAATCCGCAAAATCTTCATCCGTGCAGCCTTCATTAAATCTACACTGCGGGGCCTCGGCAAAAACATGCTCCGGCAGCACAGAGGTGAACATGGAATGCATGCCGTTGACCGGATCACAGACCGACATGCAGCCGATGGTATCGCCGTGGTAGCCGTTACGGATGGTCATCAACCTGTTTTTTTCAGGCTTGCCCATAGCGTACCAGTATTGGATAGCCATCTTGATGGCCACCTCAACTGAAACCGAACCTGAATCAGCCAGAAACACCTGCTGCAAAGGTTCCGGAGAAATGGCAACCAGCTTGCGGGCCAATTCCACAGCAGGTTCATGGGTCAGACCGCCGAACATAACATGAGGCATGGTCTCGGCCTGATCGCACAGAGCCTTGACCAGCACCGGATTATTATAGCCATGAATGGCGCACCACCAGGAAGCCATACCGTCAATAAGCTCGGTTCCGTCCTCAAGGAGGATCTTAACGCCCTCAGTACGCTTTACCGGATAAACTGAAAGAGGATTAGTAGCAGATGTATAGGGATGCCAAAGATGATTTTTGTCGAATTCAAGAATGGACATGGTATGCCTCCGGCGACCCTGCCGGATTCTTAAACCCTTTTTGCAAAAAGGGTTTAAGAATCCCAAAAACTTTATTAGGGCTTCGCCGAGTTATTTATAATAAATCAGGAATCAAGTGCCTTATCTACTTGCTCCCAACATTTGGGATCATTGTAGTCCCAATTTTCGATATATGGAATGGAAGCTATCACTTTTACTTCGGAGATTTTTTCGATGAAACGGATATTCTCTTCGGCCATGCCAAACTCTTCCGGCGCGGGCTGATTGGGAGAAGTCATGACCAGCCCGGAAATTTCCAGACCGGACTGCTGCAGTGCCGCAATGGAAAGCAATGCTTCGTTAATGCAGCCAAGCTTGTTTTCAATGACCAGAATTACCGGATAGCCAAGCTCTTTCATAAGATTGAGCATGGAAGAGTCATCACTCAGGGGAACCATGATTCCCCCGGCTCCTTCCACAAGCAGAAAATCGTCTCCCTCAAGCTCACGGACTTTTCGGGCAATCTCGACATAATCAAGCTCCACTCCGGCCAGCCTTGCAGCAAGATGCGGAGAGGTCGGAGGCTCGAAAATATAAGGACATTGCCTGTTGATATCCCAGACCGCCCCGGCAGCACGATAAACATCTCCGTCAGGAGAATCCAGAGATCCGTCAGGCAGGACAATAGCCCCGGACTGGACAGGCTTCACCGGAAGTATGCGCCGCCCTGATTTCATGAAGAAACGGGCAAGCCCTGCGGTAACCACAGTCTTTCCTACATCCGTACCTGTTCCGGTAATAAAAAATCCGGCCGACAATTTAGCTGGCCTCGCCTGATTCGATTACTTCCAGCGGGTCACGGTCACTTGTTTCGGCAAAGAAGAGTTCCTTATCGTAAGGACCGAAATGGCCTTCGTCACCAACGAGGGTGAAAAATTCAATGCGGGAATAGCGACGACAACGCTCTTCGCTGACGCGGTTAGCGATATAGTAGTTGAATTTATCCATGGAATGGGTGGACTGTCCCAGATCAATTACCCGGTCAGCAAATTCGCACCACGCATGGGACACCCACTTATCATCCTTAAAAATCCAACCGTGAACAACTTCAACTTCAGTATTCTCACTGGCAGGTTCAAGGCAATATTCGTATGCGGAAGGTTGGTTTCTACTCATTACAGCTATCCTTTTTCATGGTATCAAGGGCCATTTTAATCGCGCCCAATGCGTTACCGACTTCATGATGGGAGGGGAAAACAGCTTCAGTATGCAGTTTCTCAGCAACTTCAGGCAGCAGCTTCTGAGCGGCAGCGCCGATACCCACGATAGGCAGGTTGAGTGAAGCATCAAAACTTACCAGCGAACTTGCTGCACGCCCGGAAATAAATCCGGCCATGTTGCCGCCGATTTCCTTGCGCACAATGTGTTCGAGCATAGCATTTTCAATCTTGACCCTTGTTTCTGAAAGGACCATTTCCGCAAACCCTGCTCCATCAAGATCAAATTCCTTACCCAGAATACCGGCCGCAGCTTCAGAAACAGACCTGTCGCCGATATCCAGCTGTCCCTGCACGTGCAGTGCGTCAGTGGGAGTGAAACCGACTTCCTCCACCAGCTGTTCGCGTACAAGCTTCTGGACTTTTCCGCCAAGGCCGATCTCACCGAGTCCGGTTCCTTCCATGATCTGCCCGAAAGTGGAGGGGCCATTTTCAAAAAGATATTTCAGAACTGCGTCATCGGAACTTTTATCCGCGGACGGGCCGACCTTAAGCAGATGCGACTCATGCCCTTTGCCGATCCATTTTTCAGGAGCGGGAATATCTCCGGCCATGCACAGGGGGACAACCCTGCCCGGGCCGACTTCAAAATTTCCTGATCTATTAATGCGTGCGAAACTGTCACCACCTACACCCACGGTAAACATTTCCACCGCCTCAACATGGGTTTCCCAGTCGCCGATAATGGAACCGCTTTCCTGAATGGTGGGCTGAGAATTGCGGATCAGGGTAACGTCAGTGGTTGTACCGCCCACGTCTACAATAAGCGCATCTTTTTCCGGGGAATAAATAGAGCCATAATAAGCAGTTGATGCCGGACCGCTGGCAAAGGTTTCAGCCGCGCGCTGCACAGCATCTTCCATGCTCATGGGAGTAGCATTACCACGCACAACAACCACGGAAGAACCGAGTCCGCGTTCATCAAGAGCTTTGCCGACACCAGCGAGAAAATCTTTCATTACCGGCATGAGACGGGCATTGAGCACAGCTGTGGCGGCACGTTCAGCCTGACCTGCACGGGTACTGATTGTGTGGGAGCAAAAAACGGGCTGAGGATCGGTAAGTGAAATAGCTTTTTCTGCGATAAGTTCGTGAGCGGGGTTCTTGATACTCATAGCCGAGCAGACAGCATAAGCGTCCACATGTCCGGCCATATCCTGAATACCGTCCACAAGGGATTCAATATCAAGCGGATCTTCTTCCACCCCGGTAATCTTGTGTCCGCCCTTAACATAACGCAGTGTAACAACAGGCAGTTTCAGCGCTTTAGTGGTACCGATCATAAACAGACCGACCCGTGCGCCTTTATTCTCAACAATGGCGTTGGTCGCCAGAGTGGTGGAAACAGAAACAAGCTGAACCTCATCCGGGCTGATCCCGCTTTCCTTCATGGCTTTATCCAAAGAGGAAGCCAGACCGAGGCTCAGGTCATGATGGGTGGTGGGAGATTTGGCAGTAGCCACCACGCTTGAGTCTTCGCATTTTACAACAACAGTGTCTGTGTAGGTTCCGCCTGTATCAATACCGATCGCATAACCGCTCTCAAAACTCATTGCACATATATCCTTCGCCCGCAGGAGGCATTTTTGTTCAATATCCGACCGCACCATAGCAGGTCTGACCAGTACAAATAATGCCGCTTTTGCCGATTGGCAAGAGCTAGGATTCTATTTCATAAACCAGACGTTATGAGATGATCACTCCTGCATAGGCCACTACCCGTTCGTAGTCACCTGTTGCCTGACCTGAATTTGTGTAATGCACAAGCTTGCCGGAAGTAGCACCAAGCTTCTTGGCGGCAAACATAGCCATGGTCATGGGCAGCACACCGCACATGCTGATCTGATTGGACGAGACAATGGAATACAGATCAGAAGGATCCATGCGAATAATGGCTTCAAGGGCCATGGAATCAAGCTTCTTGGCATGATCAGCAGAGATAAAATGGCTCATATCAGAGCTTACAACCATGGATACAGGCTGCGGATAATCTTCCATTATTTCCGCGATGGCCTCACCAGCCTTACGCAGATTTGAAGGTGAAGCTTCGGAAACGCAGACCGGAACGATCTTCATTGCCGGATTAAGGTAATGCAGAAAAGGAACAATAACTTCAAGGGAGTGTTCGCGCGAGTGGGCCTTTTCATTTGAAACAAATCCCGCGCCGCTTTCAATTAGCTTTGCGGCCAGTTTTTCATCCACATCCAGCTTGCCACCCGGAAACTCCCAGCTTCCTTTATCCCAGACAGAAAGAGGTGAACCGAGTCCGGTATGATTAGGACCAAACAGAAACACTGTCTCAGACAGCTTGCTCTGGGCAAGGGTTTTACCGCAGGGTTCACCGGAAAATATATATCCGGCATGAGGAACCATGACCAGACGGTCAACCGGACGGTCGTCATCCTTATTCAGGGCTCCTGAATACATCTCAATCTCCTTGCGAAGCTGAGCGGGGCTGTCCGGGTAAAAACGTCCGGCAACTACGGGCTGTCTGTTCATATTTACCTGCCTTAAAAATTATTGAAATGACTGGGCCGGCTGGAATTTCAAAGCATCCTGCTCAATCTTGTGGGTCGCCAAAGCTGAAGTTGCAAGACGTCCGTAGAGATCACCCGGCTTTTGCTTGGCAACTTCTTCCATCAGCTTCTTCCACTCGGAAACAGCACCGGCCTTTTCATAAAGCTGGGCCAGACGGAAACGGGAGGAAGCCCATTCCGGATCGGAAAGAGGGATATACTTGTCATATTCCGCAGCCCACTTAAGAGCTTCCCGGTAGCGCCCGGAACTTTCCGCCGCGAAAATTGTCATCAGGATGCAATCCTTGATTTTTTCCCTGTCTCCCCCGGTCTCAAGGAGCATAGCTAAGGCTTCCTGTGCATATACGAATACCTTTTTCAATTCCTTCTTCTTCATAGAGGACTTGGCCATGTAATACATGGCATAAGCACGTGAAGATTCAGGCAGAAGCAGATTTGAAGCAAGTCCTGCCCAGAGAGGGGTACTGCGTTCTGTCTCCCCGAGGTTCTCATAGGCCATGGCCTGAGCATATTCTATATGAACCTTCTGCTTTGGATCAAGTTTCCACTTATCCTTGGCAAGATCGACCAGCTCGGTAACTTTACTCCAAGCCTGTTCATCCACGTAGATACCAAGGGCCATATCAAGAGCCATAGCTGAATACTTTGGAATTTCCTCACCCTGTAAATAACGGTCAATTAATTCCAGAGCCCTCGCAGGCAGCTCTTTCTTCCAGAAGCTGAGAGCCACACCGAGCCTTGTCTCATCATTTACATCTTTGCCTTCGTTATTCTTTTGGGCGTACTTGTTCCAGTAATCGACCACCCGGCCATAGTTTTCGTCCTTGACCAGTTCCGGCACAGCCATATCAAAAACTCTTGTACCAAGTTCACTGGCCCGATCTCTTAACCCGCTACGCGGATACTTATCCAGAAAAGCCTGTACTGCGCCAAGGCAATCCCCGTATTTCTTATTCCAGTAATACCACATACCAAGCTTGAGTTGAGCAAGCGGGGCAAGCTGACTATCCGGGAATTTTTCAATGATATGGGTATAAATTTTCTGCGGCCTGAGGTTGTAAGGACGATCAAAGACCTTGTCCATCTGGCTCATGCTGGGATCATCATAAATGCCTTCTTCTGCAAGCCGCATCATGGAAACCAGTCCACCCTCTTTGTCAGGAAAATCTTTGGCTGCCTTTTCGTAAATTTCCTTGGCTGCGGTTTTCTGGCCTGTCTTGAGATAAATATCACCGATACGGGCCAAAACAATATCCGCTTCCGGAGCTTCCGGTGAAAGGTTGTAGTAAGCCCAGTAGTTTTCACGGGCTTCCTCTATCTTGCCCAACCTGTTCTGGGTATTGGCCGACATAAGCAGAAAGCGCAGGTCTTCTATATAAAAACGAGGCCAGCGTTTATCGATATAGTCAATAATCTGAAAGGCCTGCTCATCATAACCAAGGGCATCAAGGGACTTGGCAAGGCCGAGCGCAGCGTCACGCACAATCTTACTGTCCGGAAACATCTGAACCAGATACTGGAACTGGTCTGCAGCCTTTTCATATTCCTTCATACCAAGGTAGTACTCACCCCAATAGTAACTGATATATGGAATATTGGGATCATTTGGATACTGGGACTTAAGCAGATTAAAATAAGCCTTGGCCTCAGGCATGTTGCCAACCTTAAGGTTAAGCAAGCCCAGATTGAGCAGAGCCATGGGAACATTCGGAGACTTGGTGTCCGCATTCATGGCTTCCATCCACGCACTGGCAATTTTGCCGAAATTCTCAGCCATTGCTGCACGGTGCAGTTCGGTAAGGCCCTCAGCTTTTCCGTAAAGTGCACGCAAACGCATATCCATCGGCAGCTCTTTCATTAAAGAGACTTCAGTAAAACCGGCAATGGCAGCTTCAATCTCTCCTTCATCCAGAGCCCCTTCCGCGGCAAGAAGAACTCCCTTGGCAACCTTGATCCGGTCTTCAGGAGACATCTCCTTTTCACCTTCACCCCCGGCTCCTTCCTCTCCGCCTTCATCAAGCTGCTCAGAATCCCCAACGGGATAGGCATCAGACGCCGATGCATCCTGTTCACCCTCAACAGCTTCATCACGGGCCCCTGTTCTATTGTCTGCCTCAACAGCATTTTCAACAGCACCCTGATCCTCAAGCGGGGTAGAATCTGCACCCTCAAAAGAATCCTCATTATCAGGTGGAGGTGTCACCTGACCAGATACTGCGGAAGCAGGCGGGGAAATCTTGCCGGAGACCTGCCCTGAAACACTTCCGGACACCTGTCCTCCCGTTTGGGAAGGAGGCGGTGCAATCCTGCCGGAGACACTTCCTGAAGCGCTGCCTTCGGATTGCTGCGGCGGGGTAACTGAACCGGACGCACCCTTGCCTTCGGGAAATTTTTCTTCATACGCAACGCCCTCTACAGCTGCACCATCGCCAGATGCTTCATCAACACCTTCGTCTACACCTTCATCAATAGCTTCATCTGCCGGAGGAGGCGCAATGGATCCACCTGCAGATCCGCCGGAACTCTCCGGTTCTATGCGGGCGACAACCTGACCACCGGATTCACCGTCATCAACAACACGACGGGCGCTGCCACCGGCCCGTGCCGGGGGAACAGAAGTATCAACAGGCTTAGCCTGCCCCGGACCGACATTGGCCACAGGCGCACGGTAAGTGTAGGGGACTGAATAAAAAGGACGTTTTACAGGCTGTGGAGGAATCTGTTCTACCGGAGTTTCTTCTGCCGCCTGCTCCAATTCCTGTTTGAGTTGCGGAGATTCTTTATCTTCAGGCAGATCGATTTCATCAATTACCGGAGGCTGTGGAGGCTTAACCTCAGTCTTTGGAGCAGCTTTATTTTCAGAGGCTACACGGAGGGCTTCAGCTTTCGCTTTCGTGTCAGCTGCGCGTTTTGCCTCGGTCTTTTTCTGATCTGCAATTTTCTTTTGAGCCGCTTTTTTACGTTCAGCTTCACGACGAGCCTTTTCTTCCGGAGACCGCCACTTGGCGCCAATGGGATCACGAAAAAACTGAATCATCATCTGGCCGTTACCCGCAGGCATACGGATAAAACCAAAAGCACTGGTCCGGGTTCCGATAGTGATGGAACTCGGACCCATTTTCAGTGAATTAACCAAACGTAGAGATGATAAGGGAGCCGGTGTTGGCTGTTTTTCTCCCTTAAGAGCATTTGCGGGGAAAAAAATCGTGATCTGCTGCCGCCCGGTACGGGCAACTTTTCCAGATAGATTTTTTTGATCGAAGACAAGACGTATGGAATCCATGTCAGCCTTGGTCTCAATAAAGTACTCCAAGGCATAACCAGGATTAGGGCAGGCGAACCAAAAAACGGCCGCCATAAAAAGGATCCGGAAACCTCCGGTAAGTCGGCTAAGCGTCACAATCACTTATCTTTGCAATATTCCTGCCTACCCCTCACAAAATCCACACTTTTTTAAAATTCACTAAACTTCCAGATTCCTCTTCTTGATCTTTTCAATAAGCGTAGTCCGCTTCACTCCGAGCAGTTCTGCGGCCTTATTCTTAACTCCACCGGATTTTTCAAGAGCTTCAATCATAAGACGATCTTCGATCATCTCCAGAAAATCCTTAAGTCCATTGGAGCCCTGCTCTTCCATATCTGTCAGGGTAGGCCAGTTGAATCCAACCGGCTGCAGAAGCTCGGCAACCTTTTTCTTGGGTTCCTTGCCTACATCCTTCCAGATTTTTTCCGGCAGATCATCGGGAACGATTTCATCTTCATCACAAAGAATGCACATGCGTTCCATGAAATTTTCCAGCTCGCGAACATTACCCGGCCAAGTATAGGAAACCAGCATATCAGCGGCATCGGACTGGATTCTTAGCTGCTCCATATCCTTATCTTCGCAGAAACGGCCAAGAAAATGCTTTGCGAGCAGAAGCACGTCCCCACCACGCTCGCGAAGCGGAGGGAGATGCATGGGAATAACATTCAGACGGTAAAAAAGGTCCTCGCGAAATCTTCCTGCGGCGACCTCGACTTCAAGATCACGGTTGGTTGCGGCAACAATGCGTACGTCGACCTTTTTGATGGAAGTTCCACCGACTCGTTCGATCTCTTTTTCCTGAAGGACTCTCAGGATTTTGACCTGCAGGCTCAGATCCATTTCACCGATTTCATCAAGAAAAATTGTTCCTCCGTCAGCCAGTTCAAACCGGCCCGGACGGGAACGCACGGCATGGGTGAAAGCACCCTTCTCATGCCCGAAAAGCTCTGATTCCAGCAACTCCTTAGGAATGGCCCCGCAGTTTACTGGAACAAAAGGCTTTTCTTTTCGTTTACTGTTGTGGTGCAAGGCACGCACGAGCAGTTCTTTACCCGTGCCGGATTCCCCGGTGACCAGCACGGTACTGTCTGTGGGCGCTACCTTTGCGAGAATCGCAAAGACCTCCTTAAGCGCAGGACTGTTTCCAATTATTCCACCTAAATTTAGAGCCATCCGGCCTCCCAAATTATTCTAGTCCGGGGAACTTTTTTTTAATTCTGTTCCGCCTTGTGCGGATTACTCCATCATATAAAATGGCTAACCCTACACATTCACTGTCAATGAAATGACGCAAAGTCAATATGCAATTGAATTTTTCTTGCAAAAATCAAATAAAAAACAGTCGAATATCTCTGTTTCTACCTCAGTAAATTAAAAATCACTCCATATCTTCCAATTCCCTGCCCTTGGTTTCCCGAACCATAAAGAGAACAAAGAAAAATGATACAGCCGCAAAAAAGGCATACATGGAATAAGTAATCCCCAGTCCGACCCAGGTTACAAGTGACGGAAAGGATGCGGAAACCATAAAATTAGCCACCCACTGCGCCCCGGCACCAAGCGCAAGGGCGGAGGCACGGATACGGTTATTGAACATCTCACCGAGCAGCACCCAGACCACAGGCCCCCATGAAAATCCAAAGCAGAAAACATAAAGGTTGGCGGAATAAAGAGCTATTGTGGCAGAGGATCCTTGCAAAGCAGGATGTCCGGATGCATCAAGGGGAGCATTACCGAACAAATATGCCAAAACACCAAGAGTAACCAGCATTCCGGCCGAACCTGCCAAGAGCAACGGTTTCCGGCCCACCCGGTCAATAAGCACAATGGCAACCAGCGTGGTCAAGATATTTACTACCCCGGTGATGACGGTAATCCACAGGGAATTTTCTTCTGAAAACCCCACACTGCGCCAGAGCATGGAACCGTAATAAAAAATGACGTTGATACCCACGAACTGCTGCAGAACGGAAAGTCCCAATCCGATCCAGACTACTGGATGAAGCCCGCCTTCACATCTCAGAACTGCAAACGAGGGAGTACATTCAATTTTAAGACTGCCCTTGATTTCTTCAATTTTTTCGAGAGTCTTTTCGCCAAGGACTTTTACAAGAATACCCTCAGCCTCCTTCACTCTTCTGGATGCAATGAGGTAGCGAGGTGATTCCGGGATCATAAAAGCTGCGAATCCGTACAGAAGAGCCGGCGGGACCTCAGCCCAGAACATCCAGCGCCAGGTTTCAAAGCCGAGCCAGAGTACATTATCCGCCGATCCTCCGGCTATCCCCACCAGCATATAGTTACTGAGCATAGCAACGAAAATACCGACCACAATAGCTAGCTGCTGCAATGAACCGAAACTTCCGCGCAGGTTGGCCGGGGAAATTTCCGCTATGTAGGCCGGAGTAATGGCACTGGCAAGACCAATCCCCACCCCACCGAGAAAACGCCAGAAAATAAAATCCCAGACAGTGACTGGAAGCCCCGAACCAACTCCACTGATGGTAAATAGAAATGCCGAAAGCAGCATAGGCTTGATGCGTCCGTAACGGTCCGAAACCGATCCCGAAAGTAAGGCCCCGATTGCAGAGCCTATCAGCGCGAGAGAAACGGACATACCCACCAGCACCGGGCCGACCTTGAAATAATCACCCAGCGCAACCACCGCACCGTTGATAACCGCAGTATCAAAGCCGAAAAGAAAGCCGCCAAGTGCTGCGGCAGCAGAAATAAGAAGGACAAAAAGAACCGATGCGGATTGTTTGGGATCATGGACCGAATTTACAGACATACTCACCTTCTTAAAGTTGGGTAATTATAGCTGAGAAACAGTAACAAATAATACAAGCCGTTACCATACTCTCCGTAGCAATGTCACCACAACTTCAAAACAACCGGAGTAAAAACAAAAAAGGGAGATACCGACCAAAGTCAGTATCTCCCATTCTTTCATAAAATAAACGCGTAGCGTATCTTTATTTATTAGCCCTTCTGGCAATCTCTTTAGCAGGAAGAATTCCGGTAGCGGCAGCGGAAACAATGTTTCCAGCCACACCCGGACCGTCACCGGCTACGAAGAGACCCTCCAGAGCAGTTTCAAGCTGATCGCTGGTTTCCACCTGAGTGGAGAAGAACTTGATTTCCGGTGCGTAAAGCAGAGTTTCCTCGTTGGCAACACCGGGCACAACATCGTTGAGCTTCTCGAGACCTTCGATGAGGTTACGCACAATACGCTCAGGCAGAGCCATGGCGATATCACCGCAGGTAACATTCTTCATGGTCGGCTCGACAAAGCTGTTGCGTACCCGGTTCCATGTGGAACGACGACCGCGCTTGAGGTCACCGAAACGCTGAAGGATGGGTTTGCCGCCTCCGATGATGGTGGCGAGCTTGCCGATTGATTCACCATAAGCCTGGTTATCGGTAACGGGCTCTTCAAGCACAACCTTGGACAGGAAGGCGAAGTTGGTGTTCTCGGACTTTTTGTCCATGTAGGCATGCCCGTTTACGCAGACAAAATCCTGATAGTTTTCAAGGGCAACAAATCCGCCCTGGTTGGTACAGAAAGTACGGACCTGATCATCGTAGGTGTTGGTGCGGATAAAGAAAGTAGGGTCGTAGATCACGGAACAGAGATCACGCATGATATCGCCATGTACTTCCACACGCACACCGACCTCGATACCGCGCTGGGTGATGGCGAGATCATGTTTCTTGGCGACACTGCCCATCCATTCGGACCCTACACGGCCCGGAGCAAGAATAACGTTCTTGGCTCTGTATTCGCCTTTCTTGGTCACAACACCTGCAAGTTCTCCGTTTTCAATGAGAATGTCTTCAACATGCTCACCGGTACGGAAAGTCACACCCTTGCTCATACAGTAGTCAGCCATTCCGGCAATGTGTCCGGGCAGGTTGTCACTGCCAAGGTGCTTCTGTTTGATCAGCAGGAGATCGATACCATGCTTGAGAGCGTCTTTGCGAATATTCTTGGCTTCATCCATGTTGGTGGGGTAAACCTGACCGTCCATGTTGAAGCGGTTGAAAATTTCTTCGGTTTCATCAATGAGGGTTTTCGCCGCGGAAACCGACATAAACTGGGTAAGGTCGGTCTTGCCAAGCTTGTGAATATAGTTGAGCTTGCCGTCGGAAAAAAGGCCAGCCCCACCCACACCGGAAAGGATGTTGCAGGGTTTGCATTTAATGCATTCCTGATCCCCGGTTATGGGACAATGTCGTTTAAGGGAAGCCTTCCCCTTTTCGATGACCAGAACATCAAGGTCGGTATTCTCGCCAAGGTAATAAGCTGCGAAAAGTCCTGCAGGACCACCGCCGACAATAATTACATCAAACTCTTTCTTCCCGTTATCTTTCGGGCTCATAATATTCTCCAGTATTGGTCTTTTTCGCCTGCTTTGCGCAACCCGCGCAGGCATGCCAATATACGCTTTTATCCATAGAATTTCAAAATAGCAACCTTTAATTATTTTTTTTCAAATTCAATAAAAAACATATTTAATCAAACACTTACAGCACACAAATCAAATAATCGGTTTCAGTTAAAGCGATCCCTCTTGACCCAGAGCAATTACTTTTCTACATGGGTTAGTAAACCAAAAGGAAATTTCATGAGACTGACAACTAGAAGCAGATACGGAACCCGAATGATACTGGACATCGCCACGCACTGCACTGCAGGCCCGGTCCGTATTAGTGACATTGCCAGCCGTCAGGGACTTTCAACAAAATACCTTGAAAAGCTGATCCGCGAATTAAAAAAGGCCGGATTTATTGCCAGCAAGCGCGGGCCCGGCGGTGGACATACATTGGCAATGGCCCCGGAAGATATTACTGTCGGTGCAGTAGTTAGAAGCCTTGAAGGGGATGCCGGGCTTGTTGAATGTCTGGACAATGATGATCTCTGCAAACGCATTGACAACTGTCCTACCCGCGAGGTCTGGATCAAAGCGAGTAAGGCCATGTATGCAGCCTTGGATGAAATATCCATTGCCGACCTGCTTAAAGAAGGTTCTTTCTGCATTAAGACCAACCCGTTCTAGAAACTACTAACTTTAATTTTCCACCCCTGACCCGTCTCCTTCGGTTCAGGGGTATTTTTTTGATAAAAACCTTTCTTTGCATATAGTTGATGAATTTTCCTTGCAGATACGCAAAAAAATATTCTACATTCGAACACATGATTTACAAACTAACCACACTCATTGTCATCATCAGTGTTGCTGCCCTTTTTACCGCTGCCCATTTCTCTTCGCCCCCGGACAATCTGGGAATCAACGGCGGCAAACTTACCCCATGTCCGAGCAGCCCCAACTGCGTTTCCACACAGGAAACAGGCAAAGGACATTCTGCCCAAGCATTCAAAGCCAGCGGCAGCAATGAACAAGTAATGAAAAAATTAAGGTCTTGTATCAAGAAGATGGGCGGCAAAATAACTTCCCGCAGCGGACCATATCTGCATGCTGAGTTCAGGAGCAGATGGTTCCGTTTTGTGGACGACCTTGAATGCATCTACGATGAAGCGGAAGGAAAAATTGATGTCCGCTCCGCAGCACGACTCGGCTATTCCGATTTCGGAGTGAACAAAAAAAGGGTTGATGAATTGCGCAGACTTTTTGAAGAAGAATAAAATTCTGACCTTAGCCACATCCTATAGAGAAGCAGAATACCATTTCAGAACAACTATCAGTTTTAAATATTCGACGAACTCTCCTGCCTGAGCTTAATGGTTGTCTCTAAATCATTATCAGGAGGAGAAACAAATGACTTTTAGCAAGAAAATGATGTTAATGCTCGGATTGGCAGCCCTGCTTCTTTGCGTTGCAGGAAATGCTTTCGCCATGAAGGACAGCTACAATTACATGAGCCCTGCTGCCCTGCAGAATGCAGTCGACACTAAGGCTGATGTTGCCATTGTGGATATTCAGGTGACTGACGAATTTAAATCCCACCACATCAAAGGCGCAATCGAAACCGGCGCTTACCCGGTTAAAACCGTAGCCGACACAGAAAAACTCAATGCTGCCCTGAACGGCCTCAAGAGCTCAACAAAACCCGTAGTTGTCATCTGCCCGCGCGGAAAAGGCGGAGCTGAAAGAACAGTCGACTATCTCGCCAAACAGGGCATAGCTCCCTACCGCTTGTTCATCCTCACCAACGGTCAGGACGGCTGGCCTTATGCTGTTGAATCCAATTAAGAACAGCTCGACATAACAATAAAAAAAACTCCCGCCGGAAAATCCGGCGGGAGTTTTTTTATTCCAAAGTGTCGCCGCAATCGCTCTATCCTTTCGGTAAGCAACTGCGGCTGTCTGCGGAGATCAGGTGAGGAATAATCCCCTCTGCCTCCTCAATATAATAGTAAGCACTTATTCAGGTTTGGCAATACTTGCAAAGGCACAATGATTGTGAATTGACTCAAAGCTTTCCACATCTACTTGATACCAATGAATTTTAGGATGTTTTTCCAGCCCCATAGCGGCATTGCGAACCACATCTTCAACGAAGGTTGGATTTGAAAAACTTTTTTCAGTTACGTGTTTTTCGTCCTCACGCTTAAGCAACGAGAACACTTCACACGACCCGGAAGCTTCTGCAATCTCCACCAGATCCTCAATCCAGACAAAACCCTTGGATTTTGTCCTGATGTGGACCACTGCCCTCTGGCTGTGAGCTCCTTCATCGCTGATGGCCTTGGAACAGGGACAGACAGTCATAACCGGAACTTTCACCCCGAGGGTGAATTCCAGATTATCACCGACCATTTCCCCTTCAACTGTGCATTCATAACTCATGATTCCCTTACGACCGCTGACCGGGGATTTTTTTTGCAGGCAGTAGGGAAAACTGAGTTCTGCATGAGCACGTTCAGCTTCAAGGCGGCGCAGGATATCACTGAGCAGATTGTAAAAGCTATGATAGTCCAACTCTTCGGACCAATCTTCGAGCGCTTCTACAAAACGGCTCATGTGGGTGCCCTTGAAATGCGCGGGCAGATCAACGGATAAAGCAACTTTAGCCATGGTGCTCTGGCTTCCGGATTCACGGTCACGCACCACAAGGGGGAGAGTCAAATCCCGCACACCGACCCTGTCGATGGACATAGCCACTTTCGCGGGACTGTTCTGTACATCTTCCATTTTAAACGAGTTCCTCACCGGTAGTGGTCAGGCCGAGCTTTCCGTGCTTTACGCCTTTGGTAGAAATAAGACGGTGAGCCAGTTCCTTGATCTGCTTGCCGTCTCCTTTGAGAACCATGACTTCAAGGCAGTTGTCGTGGTCAAGGTGCACATGCAGGGTGGACATGATCAGGTCATGACTGTCATGCTGCAGTTCGGTGAGCCGCTGGGAAAGACCGCTCTGGTGGTGATCGTAAACGAGAGAAAGGGTTCCGGCCATTTGACCTTCAGCCTCATCCCATTCCTTTTCCACAAGCATGTTGCGGATCAGGTCACGAATAGCCTCGGAACGGGTCTGATAACTTTTCTCGTCACAAAGCTTATCAAATTTCTCAAGAAGATCGGAATCAAGGGAAACCCCGAAACGTATAGTTTTACCCATTTCAAACCTCCGTAAAAATCATATGGATTTGCCGGGAACAACTTCCCGGATATTAACTGTCATTTCAGTATTACAACAGGCCGCCTTTTCAGTCAGGGGCAAAGCTGTTTTCCAACCTAAGGATTCAAGTTTTTCCCAGACCGGAACAGAAACATCGCGCCTTGGCTCGGCCATCCAGATGGTTCCGCCCGGTTTGAGCACCCGCCGGAACAACTTTTCCAACGGATCAAAAAATCTTTTTTCGTAGAGGATATCCCCGCCCCAGATAAAATCAAATGACTTCTCGGCAAGAGCAGGTTCCCGCCAGTCCATCTGCAGCCAGAGCGGCTGGGAGGTGTTATTGCAGACAGCGTTATCTTTTGCAAAATAGAGTGGTGGCAATTCATAATCAAAAGCCACAACATCAGCTCCAAGTGACTGCCCGATAACGGCTGTCAGCCCCAGTCCGCAACCGAGATCGAGGCACTTGCGTCCTTTGATCAAATTCGCATTGCGATAAAGCCATTCACCAAGTAAAACACTGGCCGGCCAAAGTTCCGCCCAGTAGGGAAGCCGTTCGTCATCACCGAATTCGTCTTCACCTATTTCATCCCAGAGGGTTTCAAGATCAGCTGTGCGCTCAATCTTCCAGACCCTTCCGGCGGTCTTCACTTCTATCAAGTCCCGTTCACCGGAAACATAATCTTTCAATGCAAAGCACTCCTGTTTGTTCTTCTGCGTATGCTTTTTTTCGCCAAAACACAACCTTGCGTAACACGCACTCATACCCTGCAAAATCATTAAATCATTCATTTTTAAGTTATGGATAATTTTACAGAATATTTTTCTGCAAATTAGCCTTGCAGAAGCCTTTTATTTCTTAAGCAGGAATGCTATCAGGAGCGAGTTATCCATAAAGACACGGTCTAACAACAAAACAACTCAGTCTATCCATAAAAAGGAGGCCCCATGATTCCGCAGGAACTTCTTTACGCCAAATCTCACGAATGGCTCAAGGTTGATGGTGAAAACGGTGTTATCGGTATCACCCATTTTGCTCAGGAACAGCTCGGCGACCTTACTTTCGTCGAACTCCCGCAGGAAGGCGACACTTTCGCTGCAGGCGACGAATTCGGTTCCATCGAATCCGTTAAAGCAGCCAGCGAAATCTACGCTCCGGTTGATTGTGAAGTAGTTGCAGTTAACGAAGCGCTGGAAGACGCACCCGAAAAAGTCAACGAAGCCCCTTACGGTGACGGCTGGCTCATCAAAGTAAAAATCACCGGTCCTACTGATGCTCTTCTTGATGCCGCAGCTTATGAAAAGGTAACTGAAGAAGAAGCTCACTAATCAGGAGCCGTTCTTTATTTAATAGTACACAAAATTCCCCGCCGACCGCTTAAGTCAGCGGGGATTTATTTTTATACCGGAGGACATAATGCCTTACGTACCCCATTCCCCGGAAGAAGTCCGGGAAATGCTTGATGTTATCGGCGTGAACTCCGTGGAAGACCTCTTTGCCGAAATTCCGGCCGAACTGCGCCCCAAAAGCTTTAACCTGCCCAAAGGTAAAAGCGAAATGGCGGTTCTGCAGCAGCTGGAAAAAATGGCCGCAAAGAACACCACGGACCTGACCAGCTTCCTCGGAGCAGGTTTCTACGACCATTTCATTCCCACAGCGGTTGATGCCCTTTCCTCCCGCAGTGAATTCTATACCGCCTACACTCCTTACCAACCCGAATCTTCCCAGGGAACCCTGCAGGCGATCTTCGAATACCAGACCGCCATGGCCAGACTTCTGGACATGGATTACGCCAACGCCTCTGTATACGACGGCGGCTCAGCGCTCTACGAAGCCTGCCTCATGGCTGTACGCAAGACCAGACGCAGGAAAATTATCGTAAGTGAAGCACTGAACCCGATCTACCGGGTTATGCTCGACTCTTACACCACCAACCTGAACATTGAACTTGTCACCGTGCCCCACAACCATGGCCGCACCAACGTCAAGTCCATCACCGCAGCAGTAGATAAAGACACCGCAGCGGTAATCGTGCAGAACCCCAACTTTTTCGGTTCAGTAAACGATTTCACTGAAATGTTTGCAGCAGTGCACGAACACAAGGCATTGGCAATCATGTCCACCTACCCGGTCATGCAGTCCGTGCTGAAGACTCCCGGACAGATGGGTGCTGACATTGCAGTTGCAGACGGACAGTCCATCGGTCAGCCCCTTTCCTTCGGCGGACCCTACCTCGGTATCATGACCTGCTCCAAAGAACTGGTCCGCCAGATGCCCGGACGTATTGCAGGCCGCACCGAAGACGAAGACGGCAAGACCGGTTACGTTCTGACCATTCAGGCCCGTGAGCAGCACATCCGCCGCCAGAAAGCGACTTCCAACATCTGCTCCAACCAGGCCCTCTGCGCCCTGCGCACCCTGATCCACCTCTGCCTGCTGGGAGAGGAAGGTCTGCGCCGCACAGCTGTCCTTTCAGTTGAACGCGCCCACTACGCCGCGGAACGCCTCACCGCCATTGACGGTGTTGAAATGTTTACTAAGGGTCCCTTCGGCAACGAGTTCGCAGTAACTCTTCCGGTTAACGCTTTCGAAGTCATCGACAAGCTCACCGAACGCGGCATCATCCCCGGTTTCCCTGTGGGACGTTACTACGAAGGACTGGAAAACGTACTGCTGGTGGCCTGCACAGAAAAGACCACTGAAGAACAGATCGGCATCTTTGCTGAAATTCTGCGGGGGACAATCTAATGAAGACAGTATTTGAAAAATCCGTTCCCGGCCGCGAAGGCTGCTGGCCTGAAGAACCCAAGTCCAAAATTGAGGATTTCATTCCCGCAGACCTCCTTCGTAAGGAAGCAGGAATGCCTTCCCTGTCTGAACTGGATGTGGTTCGCCACTTCACCCAGCTTTCCCAGAAAAACTTCGGTGTAGATTCCAACTTTTATCCCCTTGGTTCCTGCACCATGAAATACAACCCCAAGTTCACCGAACAGGTGGCAGCAATGCCCGGATTCGCCAAGCTGCATCCGGTCATTCCCCAGCTCAAGGGAGCAGGCCACCATTGTCAGGGCGCACTTGAGGTTATCCACGAAACCGAATCCCTGCTTTGCGAACTGACCGGTATGGCTGCATTCACCATGCACCCCATGGCCGGAGCTCACGGCGAGCTGACCGGGGTTATGCTCATGGCCGCTTACCACCGCGACAAGGGCAACAAGAAGACCAAGATAGTCTGCCCTGACTCCGCGCACGGCACCAACCCTGCATCCGCCGCAGTAGCCGGATACGATGTTGTTGCAGTTGAATCCAAGGACGGCATCATCACCCCTGAAGCGCTTGCCGAAGTTCTTGATGATGAAGTTGCAGGCGTAATGATGACCTGCCCCAACACTCTCGGTCTTTTCGAAACCCATCTGCCCGAACTGGTCAAGATGATCCACGAGAAAGACGCCCTGCTTTACTATGACGGCGCAAACATGAACGCCATCATGGGCAAGCTGCGTGTCGGCGATGCCGGATTCGATATCGTGCACCTCAACCTGCACAAGACACTCGCCACCCCGCACGGCGGCGGCGGTCCCGGTTCCGGTCCTGTAGGCGTAAGTGAAAGAGTTAAGCCCTTCCTGCCCATTTCCCGTGTGGAAAAACTGGAAGACGGCCAGTACTACCTTTCCTACGACGAACCCAAGTCCATCGGTTATGTTGCTCCCTTCTACGGCAACTTCGGCGTTTACCTGAAGGCATACGCATACATGCTCCGCCTCGGCGGTGAAGGTCTGACCCGCGCCACCGAAGGTGCAGTCCTCAGCGCGAACTACATGCGCAAACGTCTCGAAAACCATTACGAGATTCCCTACAACCGCATCTGCATGCACGAATTCGTTGCATCCGCAGTTGAGCAGGCCAAGAACGGCGTACGCGCTCTCGACGTAGCCAAAGCTCTGCTGGATAAGGGACACCATGCTCCGACCATTTACTTCCCGCTCATCGTGAAGGAATGCCTGATGATCGAGCCCACCGAAACTGAAAATAAAGAAACCATCGACCGTTTCATCGACGATCTCATTGAGATCGCGGAAATGGCGGAAAAGAACCCCGAAGCGCTGCAGGCTGCACCGGTTACCATGTCCGTAAAACGACTGGACGAAACCAAGGCTGCACGTTCCATGGTGATTACCGATGACGTTAAATAGTCTCCCGACAGAAACACGCTCCTACGACCTTGTGGTCGTAGGAGCCGGTCCGGGCGGTTTTGACGCGGCTCTCGAAGCTGCGGAAGAAGGCATAAAGGTCGCGCTGGTCGAAAAAGACCTGCTCGGCGGAACCTGCCTTAATGTGGGCTGTATTCCCACCAAGATGTACCTCGGCGCAACTTCCCCGGTGGAGGAGCTTGCCGCCCAATCCAAGGCGCGCGTTGCCAAGGGAGAAATCGAGATTGATTTCAAAGCCCTGTGCACCAAGAAAGATCGTTTTATTGCTGCGACCCGCAAGGCCATGGCCCAGAGAGCCAAAACTCTGGGTATCGACATTTACCCCGCAGTTGCCAAGGTAATTGAGCCGGGCAAAGTTGAAGTTTCCCACCCCGAAGAACAGTCTGTACTCGAGTATAAAAACCTGATCCTCGCTACGGGTTCCCACCCGACCGTTTTCCCCGGACTGGAGCCGGACAACGAAACCATTCTCGATAACACCGGATTCCTCGCTCTGGAAGAAATGCCCACCTCACTGCTGGTCATCGGAGCAGGATTCATCGGCCTCGAAATGGCGCAAATTGCCCACCGCACAGGATGTAAAATCACTGTTGTGGACGCCCTTGACCGCATTGCAGTTTACGAGGACCCGGAAGTTTCCAAAGCTTTGCAGGGTGTATTTAAACGTCATAAGTGGCAATTCAATCTCGGTGTAAAGGTTAAATCCGTTACCGCTGAGAACGGACAGGCTGTGCTGCGCACCGAAGACGGACAAGAGTTCACCGCCGAGAAAGCTCTCATTGCTATCGGGCGCCGTCCCAATTCTGCTGACCTCGGTCTGGAAGCACTGGGTGTGGAAATCGCAGGTCCCGGCTTCGTGAAGATTAATGAAAATCTTGAAGCCGCAGATAATGTTTACGCCATCGGCGACCTGAACGGCAAAATCCTGCTCGCCCACGCCGCCAGCCATCAGGCTGGATATGTGGTCCGCCGCATTGCTGGAAAAACAGACGGTCCATACGAACACGGACCTATCCCGTCCATTCTTTACGGTTCCCCGGAAACCATGCGTGTGGGACTTATGCCCGCCGACCTTGAAGATCAGGGTGATGTTAAAGTCTCCTCCTTCCAGTTGGTGGCCAATCCCATTGCTCAGGCCTATGCTGCTACACAGGGCTTTGTAAAAGTTGTCTGGCTTGACGGCAAAGTTGCCGGAATCACCGCTGTGGGACACCATGTCTCCGGTTTTACCACCGCTGCTGCCATGATAGTACAGGAATCGTGGACAAAGGATGACATCCACAAAGTGGTATTTCCCCATCCATCTCTGGATGAGGCTCTGCTCGGGGCTCTCAAAGCAGATCAAATTGATCCCTAGTAAGAAAAATATTAATAAAGTTAAGAAAGCCCCCCTGTTTATCCAAACAGGGGGGCTTTCTTATGCTCCATTTGCTACGTCTTCCTGCACATGCTAGTATACTCATAAATTCTCCTTTTTCCTGAAACACGGAGGGACAATGTCCAAATTGGCATCCATTTTAATCTTGCTGATTATTGCTATGTTTCCAAGCGATTCGGCAGCACGCATGGAAATTACTTTTGCCACTCAAGACTTCTTCCCCTTTTCATATCTGGAAGGCAAAACAGTTGCTGGCCCGGGAGCAGATATTATCCGGGAGGTATGCGAAGAGATTGAGGTAGAATATAATATCAAACTTTTTCCGTGGCGCAGATCACTGGCGATGTGCGACAAAGGGCAGGTTCAAGCTCTTTTTATGGTAGGAAAAAACAAAGATCGTGAACAGGAATTCCACTTCAGTCCACCTTTAATTGCAACCGAATACGGTTTCTTCGAATGTACGGAAAAACCGATAAATTATAATGGAGTCGAAAGCCTTCGCAACATGACAATCGGGACTTACGGCCCATCAAACACATCGTATAACCTTGAGAAATTTACCATCGATTTCAAAAGCAATATAAATATCGACATAACCCCTGATGACCTTACACAATTCAAAAAATTGTCTCGATGCAGGGTTGATGCGGTTTATTCGAACAGGGATGTCGGTCTAGCTGCAATTAAAAGATTAAAGCTAAACAACATATCCTACGCAGGGACAGAAAAAAACCTGAATTATTACATAGCATTTTCCAAAAAATACACACCATCCGTGCTTGTGAGAAAATTCAATCTTAGCCTGTCTCTGATGAAAGAATCAGGGCGCTTACAACAAATTCTGCTAAAGTATAACCTTAAAGCAGCCTATTAACCGCCGAGTACAAAGCGCTCGATCTCATCAATACGCTTTAAATAATCTTTTGTATAAAGCGGGCCATTGGCTGTAAATAAAACAGCTGCATTACGATGAACCTGACACCAGTGAGCTAAAACAGGATTAGGCCAGATACGGGAATATGTTTTGATCATATGCAATGTATTATGACAGACCGGGGTAAATTCTGCAGTACGTGCCAGCAGCTCAGTGTAATCCTTGCCCAAATCGAGGAAAAACGAGCCGACTGCCCGTGCGCACTGATAATTTGCTCCGGAGGACAGCATCTCGATAAGTTTGTCCTCGGGAAATTTTTCCGGCTGCCATGGACGCATCCATTCATCAGGAACAACCTCTTCATCCGAATATTCTATGCGCCCTTCTTTCAGAAACTGCTCTATTTTACCAGCCAGCACAGGCCACATGGAACCGATATGCTCCACATCACGGCTGGCATGCAGCCCGGTAATGGTATTATTCTCTTCGGTGAGCTTGAATTTGAGAAACGGGCAGTGTGCTTCGATCTTCTTCTCTGACCCTGACCATATCCCGGCAAAAATGCGATCCAACTCAACTACATTCAGATTATCAATTTCACTTTCCCAGCTATTAAGAACAGGTTTTGCCGTACGCCAAATATCCGACCAGCCATCAAGATAGGAGTAAGGATCGGGACCAAAAGCCGGATAATGAGAAAGCCGGGAAACAACAATGATAGGCACACTCGAAAAACGTTCACGAAGATTGCCGAGCATTTCCCGGTAACGCTTCAGGTAACTGCCAGGCCTTGCCTGCACCATACCGCAATTACCTTTCATCCATGATTCGAATTCCGGGTGCTCATTCCACGCCTCTGGGTTAACGAAAAAAATGTATTTGGATTCACCATGCACAAAGAGCGGACTGTTTTCATGAAACAGGTTCATCACTATAAGTTGCGGCTGAGGATCATCAGGAGCAATCATCTGGAACTGGTGAACCAGCTTCCGGTCATGGTAATATTTTTCCAGCCCGAATTTAGCATCCATGGCTGCCAGTTCCTCTGGGATAATTCCCGGCGAACTGTTATATGTAAATGGGGAAGCCAGAACCCGGTAGATACAGGGGTAACCATATTTTTCTACTGCCCTGCCGAGGAAATCCATTTGACAGTTCCCCAAAAAGTAAAGCATTCTGACTCCTTGATTATTATTGTTAACCATTGGATTTCACTCTATTGCAGACTTACAGTCAAGCCCCGGAAGAATGAAAGAAATACAGGTTGAAACATTTGTGCTCGGTCCCCTTGAGACCAATTCCTATCTGCTTACCGCCGGTTCTGAGGCAGTGGTTATTGACTGTGGAATGGAGCCGGCCCCCATGCTGCAGGCCATTCGAGAGCGGCAACAGAATGTTCACTCCATTTACCTGACCCATATGCATCTTGATCATGTCGGTGGTGTCGGAGCGCTGCAAAAACAGACCGGAGCCACGGTCTACGGCAACCACAAGGATCTGTACCTGAACGATATTCCAATTAAAAACGGCGGTTCCCTTGAGTTTAAGAAACTGCTCGGTTTTGAAATCACAGACTTGAAGCAGGGTCGCAAAACCATTCTCGATAATCCGGTAATGATCATCGAAACCCCGGGACACACTCCCGGAAGTCTGTCCTACTTCTTTCCTGCTATGGGCTGCATCTTTGTTGGCGACCTGCTGTTCATGATTTCAGTCGGACGCACCGACCTACCCGGAGGCAACAGCGACGAACTGCTAAGCTCCATCAGCAACAGAATTTTCATCCTGCCCGGTGAAACCAAAATATTTTCCGGACACGGTCCAATGACTACCGTCAAACACGAATTGCGAAACAACCCTTTATTTGTTTAGAGAAGCCTCCAGCGGCCCTCCGGGAGCCGGAGTAACTTTTTGAAAAAATTTCTCTAGAATCTTCAAAAACTTTTAATAAGCTTCGCTAAAAAAAGAGAAACAACCTTCAGGTCGTTTCTCTTTTTCATTCTAATTAATTCCTAGAGAAGAATCTAATATTTCAAACCAAGCTGCTTTTTCAGGTAAGTGAAGTCGATGTGTTTTTCCACCAACTCAACACCGTGTTTAATTTTGGCTGACTCACGCAGCTTATGACGGGAAAGAATATCTTCCATTTTCTTGGCAACGGTAAAAGTGTCGTCACGAACCACGATAATGGGTGTTTCCAGCACTTCTGAACGAGTCAGGATGATGTCATTCGGATAAAGGTTACCGGTCAGCACCAGACAGGGACATTCCCCTTCAAGGGCTACAAGCTGAACATCTGAACGGTCACCACCGACGATAACTGCAGAGTTACGGTGCCTGCGGAAGTGAGTCATGAAGTTTTCCACCTGCATGGTACCGATGAGAAAACTTTCCACGGGCTGATCTGTGCGGTTGTGGGCAGTGATAATCTTCCCGCCGAGACGGTCGGCAAGATCGCCTACTTTGATTGTTCCCATGAGCGGGTCCTTAGGAATTACGCCGAGAACTTTAACGCCCTTGCGCTCAAGAAACGGTTTGATCAGGGTAGTAATCTCGTCCATGAAGGTCGGTGGGATATCGTTAAGCACAACTCCCGCAAGATTATCGCCCAGAGCTTCCTTGAGCACGACCAGATAGTCGTAATTGAGTTCCTTCTGGAAACGGTCAATGACCACGCATTTGATGCCCAGCTTCTTAACCAGATGGATTCCGTCAACCCCGCAATATTTGCCGGAGTACATGGAACCGGACCCTGCAACCAGAGTCAGGTCTTTGCCTGCACTGATCTTGTCATAACTGTCGATAATGGGCTGAACATGGTCCTCAACCTTGCCGTTGAATGCCTGAACCTTGAAATCGTGGGTCACCACCACCGGGGTAACAACATTCGGGGGATTGGAAACGCCGAGAACATCCTGAATAAAGAAGGCATCTTCATCACCGAGTCTGCCATCAACCTCAGCAGGAATCGCTCCCACAGGCTTCATGTATCCAAGGCTGACGCCCTGTTTCTGAAAATGCAGCCCCAACCCCATGACAATCATGTTCTTACCGGAATACCCGCTAGTAGAACCAATATATAAACCGGACATAATGTCCTCCTTGTAACTAACTTACTGTCATCCTCATGTTGGCAACAACAGCACCATCCGGGCCGGCGATAACCGGATCAAACTCAGCTTCCTGAATCTCCGGAAGATCGGAGGCCATCTGGGAAACCATGAGCAGCACATCTTCCAACGCGCCGAGATTTACCGCCGTGCCGGAACGAACTCCCCGTAAAATAGGATAGGCCTTGATCTCGCGGATCATTTCCTGAGCATCATTAAGTGCCAGAGGAGCCAACCGTGATGATACATCACCAAGCAGGTCCACGTGAAGCCCCGCAAGGGAGAAATTTATAAGCGGACCGAACTGTGGGTCTCGCTTGAAAGTGACCACGATTTCATGGGCATCCTTCGGCCCCATAGCCTGAACCAGACACCCGGTAATGTAGGCATCTTTGCACCTTCTGGTCGCCCGGGTGGTGATCTCCAGAAAAGCTTTACGCAGATCCTGCGGAGTCTGGATATCAGTGATAACCAAGCCAAGTTCCTGCTTGCGGGAAATCTGGGGCGAAGCAACCTTAAGCGCCACAGGATACCCGATCCTCTTAGCGGCCTTGGCAGCCTGGTTTGAAGTGCGGGCCAAAACAGTTTCAGGAACCGGAAGCTCATAGGCGGAAGCCAATTGCTGAGCGTCCAATTCAACGAGTTCGGTCAACCCGGTCTTACGGCAGTTCTCTACAATGGACTTGGCCTTGGAATAATCACGCCTGAAACAGACATCAATGGGCCAATCTTTTTTCTGCCAACGGTAACAACGGGTCATGGCATCGAGAGACCGAACCGCTGTTTCGGGAAATTCATAACACGGAATTCCGGCTGCCCGAAGCATCCTGCGAGCTTTTCTGGTCGAATGATCACCCATAAAACAGGTAATGATCGGCTTATCACATGTTTTTTCCAGCTCAATAATATCTGCGGCAGCTTTTTCCACATCCTTAAGGATATTCGCCGCCGGAGTCAGAATTACCAGAATGGAATGGAAAACATCATCCTCGGCAACGGCTCTCAGTACTTTGTGATACGTATCAGCATTTGCATCCCCAAGCATATCAATAGGGTTGTACAGAGAAGCATAACGAGGAAGAATTTCCTTCATCTTCTCAAGAGTCGCCGTAGAAGGACGGGAAATATTCAAAGTGCCCTTCTCTGCCATATCGGTGGCGAGAATTCCGGGCCCGCCGGAATTGGTAACAATTGCTACATTGGAGCCGCTGGGCAGAGGCTGGCAGGAAAATGCATGGGCAAGGTTGAACATATCTTCAATGTCCACAGCCTGCATTACACCGGTCTGATTGAATGCTGCATTATATGCGGTGGTAGCCCCGGTCAAATGTCCGGCATGCGCTGAGGCGGCTCTTGCACCGGAAGGGGTTTCCCCTGCCCGCAGCAAAATGAGAGGCTTTTTGAAAGTGGTATCGTATGCCGTGCGGAGGAAATCCTGTCCGTCCTTGAGTGTTTCGCAATAGCCGACAATAACTTTGGTATCTTCATCGTTAGCAAGATAATTAAGCATGGTGGCTTCGCCAAGCACAGCCTTATTGCCGAGACTGATAAATTTCGAAAACCCAACCCCTTCGCTGTTGGCCCAGTCTAAGGCAGTGCTACACATGGCACCGGACTGGGAAAGAAAAGCTATATTGCCCTTAAGGGTAAAATCCGGATCAAGACTGGCGTTCATCCCCAGGGCAGTATTCATTAGGCCCATACAATTGGGACCGAGAATAATCATATCGTGATTTTTAGCTGTCCTTGCCAATTCCCTCTCCAGACGATAACCTTCCCGTCCGGTCTCGCCAAAACCGCCACTGGTGACTACGGCAGCCCGGACAAGAATTTCTGAAAGATCGTCGACAGCCTGGATAGATTCAGCTGGCGGCAGGCATATCAATGCCAAATCGATCCCACGGGGTAATTGGGAAACCGAAGAGAACGCGCCAAGTCCGTGAACTTCGGCTCCTTCCCCATTGACGGGGAATATTTTTCCCTTATATCCAGAGGCAAGGAGGTTGGCAGTAATTCTGCTGGCCTTATCCTGAGGATCGGCAGAAATTCCGATTACGGCAATCGCTTTGGGCTCAAACAAGGCCTTTAAACATGAATATGAGTACATTCGTTAATATAAATTCAAGCAGGTTTGTATGGTAGAAGATTTTTCTCGCCTCCAGCAAGGTATCCACTATCGATTTTCTCAAGTCAAGCATTTAGCCACAGCACTTACTCACAGTTCATGGGCAAATGAACAGCCTGAGCCTGTTGAAGACAACGAAAGACTGGAATTTCTGGGTGACGCAGTGTTGGAACTCTGCGTTACAGAAGAGCTGTATAAAAGGTTTAAGGGAGCCCATGAAGGGCAGCTGACCAAGATCAGGTCAAAACTGGTCAAAGAAAAAAGCCTTGCCACAATTGCCCGTGAACTGGATATCAACGATTTTTTAAAACTCGGACGCGGAGAGGAAGCACAAGGCGGCCGCAACCGTTCCTCCCTGCTGGCAGATGCCATGGAAGCAGTTATCGGGGCCGTATTTCTTGACGGTGGCTATGCCGAAGCCCAGAAATTCATAATGCGGATATTTGAAGACAAATGGCCTGAAACTTTCAAGATAGAAAGTTCCAAGGACTTCAAAAGCAAATTGCAGGAAGTGACACAGGCCAGATTCAAAGAACGCCCGACCTACGTGCTGACCGGAACCAAAGGCCCGGAACATGAAAAAATATTTATGGTAAACCTGAATCTCCCGGACGGGAAATCATTTGATTCGGAAGGATCAAGCCTGAAAAAAGCCGAACAAACCGCTGCGGCCAAGGCTCTTGATTATCTCACTGAAAACGATAGCCCATCTTAAATAATCCATTCTATTCAGGGTGGCGAGAAAGTGCCAGATGCGAGGCGCAAAAAAAAGGCTGGAACGATGCGTATACAAACATACGTGAGTTTCAGCTTTTTTTGCAGCAACGAAGCAGATGGTGCTTTCTCGACAGTCTGAAAATGTTCAAGGACTGGGAGGCGGTGATCAATCGCCTCCACAGTCCTTAATCTTCACCCGATTATCTCAAGCGGTTTTAGCCGCCAATGAGCTGCATTGCCATCTTCGGCAGTGAGTTAGCCTGCGAGAGCATCGCTACCGCGGACTGAGTGAGAATCTGGTTACGTACGAATTCGGTCATTTCAGTTGCTACGTCCACGTCTGAGATACGGGATTCAGCAGCCTGAACGTTTTCTGCCTGAATAGAGAGGTTGGTAATGGTATTTTCCAACCTGTTCTGCATGGCACCGAGGTTCGCACGAATCTTATCTTTTGAAATAATTGCCTGCTGGAGCTTATCCAGAGCAGCCTGTGCCAGAGCCTGAGTGGAGATTGAAGTCTGCACACCAAGGGCTGAAGCGGTGGATTCACCGATTGCGATGTAATAGTAGTCTTCTGCGGAATCGTTACCTGTTCCGAAGTGTACCTTCAGCGGACCGGTGGAGTGGAGTCCGTTACCGTTATGAGTGCCGGTGGCCCCTGAAAGGTTACCGTTAAGCAGGTGGATACCGTTGAAGTCGGTAGCATTTGCGATACGGGTAATTTCCGAGGCCATAGCCTGAAATTCAGAATCGATGATAAGACGCTGGTCAGAGTTGTAGGTACCGGTGGATGCCTGAGTTGCCAGCTCTTTCATACGGATGAGCTTTTCATCGATTACCTGCAGCGCACCGTCTGCGGTCTGAATCATGGAGATAGCGTCGTTGGCGTTTCTCATACCCTGGTTGAGGGACTTAACGTCAGCGCGCATAAGTTCACGAATTGCGAGACCGGCAGCATCGTCAGCTGCGGTGCCGACTCTCAAACCGGAGGAGAGGCGACGAGTTGAAGTGCCGAGGTTGCCGTACGCTTCCTGCAGGTTGCGCGAGGCATGCATTGCCATAAGGTTGTGGTTGATGACTAAGGACATATCTGAACCTCCTTGTAGTTCACAAAATTCCGTTTTTGTTAACCAACCTTAAGCAGAGCACGTGCCAAAATATTTTTTTCATTAAAATTCAGTATATTACTTATATATATAAAGTCTAGACTTCTTTATATTCGGCTGAAGAGTCAATTTTTTCCCGCCCTTTCAGCTCATTGACCGTCATTTTTCAGAACAAAGGGAAAAGCCATCCCTTTTCTACATAAGCATCTGTTATTTAATGCTTTAAAATCAAACACCCCATGTCAACTAGGCATTTACTGCCGCAGCACCCACAAACTGCATCAAAAAGAAATATCAAGAAACACAAACGGATTAATGAAAGGAAAAATCTTTCTTAAGAGAAACCGGAAACAAAAAATGAAAACCCCACTTCCGAAACGGCATATTCGGCAGCGGGGTTTCCGGGTACCTGTGCAGTCGGGGGAGTCAATCCCGACTGCGGAGGTTGTAGAAGGAGTTTTCCTATATATTCAGCATCATTAGGACACCTTATTCACGTTAGCGCTTGAGCTGGATGAGCTCGCCCATCATGGAGTCGGTTGTTGTGATAACCTTGGAGTTAGCCTGAAAACCACGCTGGGTTGTGATCATGCTTACGAACTCGACCGCAAGGTCCACGTTGGACATTTCAAGAGAGTTCGAGGCGATAGAACCCTTACCGCTACTGTTTGGCAAGCCGGTCAAAGCGTCTCCCGATTCTCTTGTCTGAGTAAAAAGGTTACCGCCTTCACGCCTCAGCCCCCAATCATTATTGAATGAAGCGATGGTCAATACGTAGAGTTCCTGAATCTGACCGTTGGAATAACGTCCGGTCAGAACTCCGTCCCTGCTGACAGAAGTACTCTGCAGGAAACCTGCGGTGTAACCGTCCTGAGACTGGAACAAAGTGGTGGAACCGGAGCTGTAACTGGTAGTAGCAAGTGCGCTCTTCTCAGCATCACCGAAGTTGGGGATATTACTGATGTCAGTAATGTTGGTGCCGAGCAGGCTCGCGTTTGAGACAGTTGCCCCACCCCAACCTTTAGTTGTTCCGGTACCTGAGAGATCTTTGTTGTTTAATCCGAAATTCATCTCAATAGTTACCGGATCATTGCTGGCATCAGTAAAACTTGCATTGGACCGTGACAGGAAGTTGGCTGTCAGAACCGGTAAGCCGTCTTGTGAGAATTCGGCCAGAGTCCATTCATCAGCATTCCTGAGGTCAGCTGCTGCGGTACCGCCGTTACTCTTAAGGGTAAAGGCCGATACACCGGTCAGGTCACCGGCTGCGTTGAAAGTCATGGTACCGGTCATGAGCAGTCCTGCTGCAGAAGTTCCGGCAAAGTTTACACCGTCATCGGAGATACGACCGTCTTCTTCCGGGTCGCAGGTTACGATAAATTCCCAGACCTTCTTACCGCCGGCGTTACTAAGGGTAACCTGGTCGAAATAAGTGGTCACGTTATGGGCAGAACCGTTAGCGTCATAAACCTTGATAGTGGACTGGTAGCCGTACAAGGAATCACCAAGAGGCGGCTCCGCAGCTCCGTCCCATGAATTAAAGAGGGAAAGATAGGGAGCGGTGCTGTCAGTTGAGCGGCTGGCTTCCTGTGAATCAAGGTTGGTGATCATATTAATGGTAGTGGTAGCCTTCGGTGCGGACTGAAAATTCTCCAGCCTGATATCGGTAGGCACACCAACGGTACGTACAGCATTACTAGTACTTACACTGGCGCCGGTGGCTACCTGTGAATTACTTTCATCCTGTACCTGCCAGCCTTGCAGCACATAACCGTGCGGGTCGGTAAGGTAACCGTCTTTGTCGAAACGGAAGTTACCGGCTCTGGTGTAGTAGGAAGTCTCTTCATCTTTGGGAGAGACTATGAAAAATCCGTCACCACCGATTGCGAGGTCGGTGGACTCAGAGGTTGTTTCAAAGGACCCCTGAGCGAAGTCGGCATAAATTGCCCCAACCTGCACGCCTCGACCTACCTGTGCAACACCGGTAGCTGTGGACATGTCCTGACTGATGGCGTCTTCAAAGTGCATTTTGGCACTTTTAAAACCGACTGTGTTTACGTTTGCGATGTTGTTACCAAGCACGGACATCTTGTCGCCGTGGGCCTGTAAACCTGTGATTCCTGAGAATAATGATGCTGATAAACCCATAAGAACCTCCTAAAGTCCTGTTGACTCGCGAATGTTTTCCTATCTCTTAAGCCGGGCCATGCCGTTGGCCTGATTAGCTTGAAGATGATTCGGATGATTCACTTGATGAATCAGAGACATCCGTCGGACTTACTACTTCTCTGATGTTGAGGAAGTTGATGTAGCGACCGTCTTTAAGGTGCAGGTATTGCTGCCCGCTCTCGGAAACAACTCCGGTGACTTCACCACTGACTTCCGTCTTTACCATTACCGGACTGCCCTCAGCGTCTTCCGCTGCCATGGCGATGGTGTAAACACCGTCCGGAACATCCTTGCCAGCCCAGTTCTTACCGTCCCATTCGAACTCAAAAGTCCCTTCAGCCTTTGAGCCGAGCTGAACAGTGCGGACAAGGTTTTTATCGTTATCGTAAATATTGATGAACGCATTTGCCACAGGCTCACCGAGACCGTAGAAGACCTTACTGATCTTTCCGTTATCGCGACTGATGGAATAACCTTCCGCTTTTACTTCTTTGCCGATGAAGCCAACTGCGGAAACCATCTGGTCCTGAGCATTGTTATCGATCATTGTCTTGATGTTGCTGTTCACCTGAGTAAGCTGTTCAAGACTGGAGAACTGTGCCATCTGCGCCATGTACTCTTTATCTTCCATGGGGTTTGCAGGATCCTGGTTCTGCATCTGGGTAAGGAGAAGCTTCAGAAAGTCGTCCTGTCCCAGCTGATTTTTATGCGTTGGCTGGTTGCTTGCTGCCAAGTCGGCTTCCGCCCTGCCAAGTATGTTACTGAACCCTACGTATCCCATGACTACACCTCTTAATTTTTGCTAAGCGGGGCTAAATTTATGTTAAGCCACTATATAAAGCCCGCTCTGGGAAATTTGTGCCTTCTGAGCTACAGTTTGCATTTCCCGGGCCAAAGAGGTTCCTTCTTGTCTCAAAGTATGCCAACGCTTACGCATTTCGGACATCATTTCCTGATATTGCGCAGCGTTATGATCCTCAGCATTTTTCCATGAAGAGTCCGTCTGGCTATCTGAAATACCGGTCTGGACTTCAAGTTTTTCCACTTTGAGGCCCTGCTCTTCCAATGCCTGCTTCACAACTTCAAGCTGCTCGGCAATAACTTTCGCCGTGTCAGGATTTTCCGCTCTGATGGTAGCCTGAACATCCTTGTTCTTTACCTGCAACATTACGTTTACAGTGCCGAGATTGTGAGGATTGAGCTGCAATGTGAGCTGCTTGCGACCCTGACCTAGATTCTTGAAAACACCTTCCTGAACCTGCTCCAATATGTTGGAGCGGGCAGTTTTTTCCCACATGGTATCAGTCTTACCGGCCTGAGCTGACTTGACTGCACTCTGCAGGGCACCAAATCCGTTACCGAAGATATTGCCGTTGAGATTTCCTTCGCCCTTCACAAAGGATTCATCAGAAAGCTTGCCGAAGAAATCATTCCAGCTATCCTGATCATCGGAATCTGAAAGAAGCTGCTCCAGCCAGTGACGGTTGGAATTCTTATTTTCAGTCTGTCCGGCATTCTGTTTACCGGCATTGGCATCGCCCTTAAAAGAGGCACCATTCTTGGAAGGATTGTTATCTTTCTGGGCAGGATTTTCTTCGTTCTGTCCGTTCTGTCCGTTCTGCCCATCCTGCTTAACACTCTCACTGACATCCTTTGCCGCTCCCATGGAGTTGCTAATCACCTCAGCCGAAGCCATGCGCATAGTACTCGGAGACTGATCGGAAGCTTTTTCCATGGCAGAATGCAGGGATTCAGCTACAGTCTTGACCAACTTGAGATCCTTTCCGTCCTGCTCGGCCTGCTGCTGAGCAAGAGCCGACTTAAGAACAGAAAAACCTTTTTTGAAATCACCGGCGGTAGCACCTTCTGCGGTTAACAGCTGGGTGATCTTCTTACCTGCATCGCCTTTCAGCTTGAACAGGTCGGTCAAGGTCTTGGTTTCATCTTCAGAAAGTTGAAGCTTTTCGGAGTCAGGCATAGCTGCCAGCTTGGCCTGCATTTTCTCAACTACATCACCAAGCTTACCCTGACGGATAGTAGCCAAGAGCCCCTTGGATTCATCCGGGGTAAAACCGAGCTGGGAAAATATTGAATTCAGGTTCTGTTCTTGGACCGGACTAAGCGTGATACCCTTCATGCCTTTCATCATGCCTGAAATTTCAGACACCAACTGGCCGTAGGTAATGCCGTTCTCGCTCATCACTTTTTGTTCAAGGTCGGCGATATCTTTCTTATCGAGACCGTACTCTTCAAGCTCTTCCTTAATTTCATTCCAGTCTTCGCGGCTGACCTTGAGATCCTGCGGCTGTTCTTCAACAGACTGCATGGCAACATTTTCCGCGGCTTCATCAATACACTTGGCTGCGTCTTCAGACTTAGTACGGGAAGTCGCGTCCTCATAAACGGATGCGGCTTCATTAACAATATTCTGAACAGGCTGGTATGCTGCCTGAGCCTCGGCCTGACTGGAATAAAGGAAATTGTCGAACATAGATGAGCGAAAAGTCTCCTCAGACAGTGATGTTCTGTCCAGAAGACTGCTCAAGCCCTGATTAGTTTGTTCGTGATGTGGAAGTATTTTCATATTCTGACTCCTCGACCTTTCTTTATTCACGAGGCGTGCCAAAAATAAAAATACATTATTTCAGAATATTAGGAGATAACAATCCCCTAACATGGTGGAAGATTCTTCCCTTTTAAGGAAAATTATTCAGTGCTGTTCAGTTTTTGCTAAGAATCGCAGCAAGCTGTTCATAATAAGAGAGAACTCTGATCCACGATTCGCGGCTGTAGTCATTGTTTTGCAGAAAAAGTTGAATAAAACCTGTATATTGCCTCAAGATCAAAGGACATGAATTCCAAAAGGAATCATCCAGCGGAGCACTTCGGGCCAGCCCGCGGCTGAACTCTTTACCCAGACGCGGCAGATGTGCCCCCATCTTAGCGGCAAGCTCCGGTTTCTGTGCAGCAAATTCAGCCCAGACCTGCTCTGAGCCATCAGCAGGCCACAAGCCGAACACAGCACCGAAATACTGCTGCCAGAACTGCCCCAGTAAATCTCCGGCCTGCGCCTTGCTACCGCTCAACTGGTTCAACCGATATAATCCATCGGCATTGCGCGCAGTTAAAAACATACGCAATCCGGGCATATTGATCTTCTGTAAACTGGCCCGGTCCTCTACAATCATACGCTTGGCAGCCACAGCTATACGGGAAGGCGTAAACGGGGAATGGCAATACAATTGATCGCGGGTGCAGGACCAGCACCCAAGGGCACAACTCATAGTGGAACGCAGGATAAAATGATCGTTCTGATACGGCCCGGTCTCCCACGGATTAACATTGCCCATGGAAAGGTTGAGTACCTTCAAACCCGACCATGCCGCCAGATGCATGGGGCCGGTATCCGGGGTAATTAAAAGTTGTAAAGACTGCCCCACGGCAATCAATTCCCCAAGCTTAAGTTTACCGGACATATCCAGAACAGGACCTTTACACAATCTGGCGACTTCCTGCCCCATTCCCTGCTCCATAGGCCCGCCGAACAATACAGGCCGAAGCCCCCTGCCCAGCAACTCCGAACATAAATCAGCCCAGAACTTGACCGAAGGCCGCTTGGCTTCTTCGCTGGCTCCCAGAAAAAGACCGATTCGATTGGAATCCTTATGCAAAGTGCGCGGAAGAGGCCATTTAGTGCTGGCTAGAGAGCTAAGAGGAACACAATCCAAAGCATTCAAATCAGCCCAATGAAAAAGATTATGGCGATTATTCTCGACCACGCTGGCCCGGTAAAGCTGCCAGTTCCCCAAGATGTGGGTTACCCCTCCCTTGAATGCCACCGGACCGAGTTTGGCTTCAGCCTGCAACTCCCCGGCAAGGGTTGCAGCTTGACTTCGGATACTAAGGTTAACAATCAACTCATACTTATTCTGACGCAGGACCTGAACACCTTCCCAAGGGAAATAGGTGACTCTCGGACTGATCGTCATGAGAGGACGGAAAAATTTTTCCTCGGCAACCACCCAGATAGGATGGCCGGGATAGGTTCTCTCCAACCAAAGAAAAAGCGGAAAAGAGAGGATTAAATCCCCCATGCGCTGCATTTGAAGAACAAGTATAGGACGTTTGGACATGGACGCAGTTTACAGTAATATTTTATAAAATTCTATGGTGAGACAGGTAGCAAAAAACCCCGGTCCTTTGTGTAAAGGACCGGGGTTGAAGTCAAAGATACTTACCAAAATTACTTGGTAAGCTTTTCCCAGTCAGCATTAAAAGCCGCCAGCCCCTTATCAGTCAGGGGATGGGCGGCCAGCTGGCTGATTACATTATATGGGATGGTGGCGACATCAGCACCGATCAGTGCAGAATCGAGCACATGCATGGGGTGGCGGATTGATGCCACCAGAATCTTGGTTGGAAAATCATAATTATCAAAGATAGTACGAATCTGACGAATAAGCTCCATGCCGTCATGGGCTATCCCGTCAAGACGCCCTACAAAAGGACTTACGTAAGTGGCCCCGGCCTTGGCTGCCAGAAGAGCCTGCAAAGGGGAGAACACAAGGGTCACGTTGGTATTTACACCCTTACGATAAAGGCTTTCCGTAGCCACCAGACCTTCGTTGGTCATGGGCACCTTGATAACCACGTTATCGCCGAACGCTGCAAGCTCCTCGGCCTCGCGGATCATTTCCTCGGCACTTTCGCCAACAACCTCAAGACTGACCGGACCTTCAACTTCCGCACAGATTGCTTCAGCCTGCTTCCGCCAGTCTCCGCCTTCTCGTGAAAGCAATGTCGGGTTGGTAGTTACACCATCCATCAAACCCTGAGCCTTAGCCTTCCTGATCTCCTCAAGATTCGCTGTGTCCAAAAAGAACTCCATGCACACCTCACAATTAACTTCTGATATTAATAGTACTTATCCATCAAAAAAACATTTTTTTACAACACGTATTGTCTTCAGCATAGCCCATTTTTAATCTGATAAAAAGAGCTATATTTAAAAATAACCGCGGTTTAACAGAGATAAATATAAAATAAGCTTCACAAAAGACTCCCTGTTGACAACTCTTCTGGTGCGGGGTAAATACTTTCTCACTATGAACGTTTCTTACTCCAACTTTACCCTTTATTTTTGGTGGTGGCGCAGCTAATGCGTCGCGGTTGGTTACGTTCAAAAAACAGGTAACGAATAAAAAATTTCATAGAACCGCGACAGTGAAAACTGATCGCGGTTTTTTTATGCCTGCACAGCACTGTCGTAGAAAAAATTCAGGAGAGAAAAATGACTGACAACGCAACTATCAATGCAGACGGCTTTTTTGGTGAATACGGCGGACAGTACGTTCCCGAACAGCTTCTTCCTATCCTGAACGAGCTGGCGGAAACATATGAAAAATTCAGAAAAGATCCTGAATTCATCAGAGAATTTCAGTACTATCTGGCAAAATATTCCGGACGTCCTACTCCCCTCTACCTCTGTTCCAACCTTACCGAAGAACTCGGCGGTGCTAAAATTTACCTCAAGCGCGAAGACCTCAACCATCTCGGCGCTCATAAAGTAAACAACACCATCGGTCAGATCCTTCTGGCAAAACGCATGGGCAAGAAAAAAATCATCGCTGAAACCGGAGCCGGACAACACGGCGTAGCTACTGCCGCAACCTGCGCGCTCATGGGCATGAAATGTACCATCGTCATGGGTGAAGTAGACATGGAACGCCAGAAGCTTAACGTTTTCCGCATGCGTATGATGGGTGCGGATGTTGTTGCCGCAAAATCCGGCCAGAAGACTCTCAAGGAAGCCGTTGACGAAGCACTTGCCGCATGGATCGGTGATGCAGAAAACACCTTCTACCTGCTCGGTTCCGCTGTGGGCCCCCACCCTTATCCGGTTATGGTCCGTGACTTCCAGTCCGTGATCAGTAAGGAAGCCAGACAGCAGTGCCTTGAAGACGAAGGACGCCTGCCCGATTACTGCATCGCCTGCGTAGGCGGCGGTTCCAACGCAATCGGAATGTTTGCAGAGTTTATCGCGGATGAATCCGTCAATCTTATCGGTGTCGAACCTTCCGGACGCGGACTTGAACCGGGTGACCATGCTGCCACCCTCTGCCTCGGAGAACCCGGCGTAATGCACGGCTTTAACTCCTACATGCTCAAGGATGAAAAAGGCGAACCTGCTCCGGTTTACTCCATTTCCGCAGGTCTCGATTACCCCAGCGTAGGCCCCGAGCATTCCCATCTTAAGGACCTCGGTCGCGCTGAATACGTCCATGCCTCCGACAAAGAAGCAACCGACGCATTCTTCAGACTTTCCCAGACCGAAGGCATCATCCCCGCACTCGAGTCCTCCCACGCTCTGGCCCACGCCTTCAAGCTGGCACCGCAGCTCGACAAGGACAAAATCATCATCGTCAACCTTTCCGGTCGCGGCGATAAAGACGTGGCTCAAATCGAAGACATGATCAGCAGAGGCGAACTTGAATTGCCTTAAACGACATGCCTCCGGCGGCTTAAACCCTTTTGCAAAAGGGTTTAAGAATCCCAAAAACTTTCATTAAGGCTTCGCCACCACATAATAACAAAGCGGCCTGTTTTTTTATGAAAACAGGCCGCTTTTATTGATATAGCTCTATATTACTCACATTTGCCCATTCAACTTTTCGCCTGTCAGCCATTTAGCGTATGAACCTTCGAAATCGGTCAAAATCTGAGCCATCATAGGCAGAAATGATCCAATACCGCCTTCAATGCCGAATCCTGCCAGATAAGCCGCCTGCCCGGTGAAGACCAAGTCCTTCTGGACCATGATCAAAGCATTCTGCGGAACTGTGACTTTATTTTTTGTATTGAAACTTTTTTTGCAGGCCTCAAGATCATTTGAAATCCAATTACGGCAAAGGATAGGTCGCACTTCATAAATGAAACACTGGCCTTCTTTTAAAAATGGGCAAGGCTGAAAATATTCTTGGGCAAATTCCTTAAGCTGACCGGAAACAAAATCACCGGCAGCGGCCAGACATTCCTCGCTAAGCCTTACAAATTCATCTTCAGGACAATTCTCCGCCAGATGGAGAGCAATACGAAAGGCTTCCTGCGGGGTCACTGTGATGTGGGAGGAACAGCAATAAGAGCATCCAGCTGTACAGGCTACCTTGAATTCAGAGTCCAGACTCTGGACCTGCCCCAACACGGCACTGAAATTTGCACCGAACAGGCTAAGCCCTTTTTCTGCCAGCAAAACAGGAAATTGCAGCATTTCGGGAGTAATACTTGCGCAATCAGCGCACACCGCCATACTCATATCCCGCAACAGTTTGATCATTTCCGGGTGCTCTTCAAAAAAGGGAAAGGTATGAGCAAGACCGCTGTCGATGATTTCATCAAGACTGTTTTTCATTCTTCTCTCCTGAAGAAATTACTCGGTTACGGTTCGCGAGCAATATCCCCGAAATATTGTGCCAGAGGCTGAACAAAGCCCCGGGCAAGGCACTCGCAATACCAAAATATTTAGTCGCCAAAGCCACACCAAGACCGGAATTCTGCATCCCCACTTCAATAGCGAGAGTAACGCTTTCGCGATGACTGAATCCGGCAAGCCTGCCGACCCCGTATCCGGCTCCCAATCCTCCGGCATTGTGCAGGATAACCGCAACGAAAACAAGAAGCGGAAAAGAAGCCAGCATACTCTGATTCAAACCGATAATGCAGGCGATCAACATGGAAATAACAATGATGGAGATGGAAGGGAAAATATGCAGCAGCGGATCCAGCCGGCTGCGCAAAAGTCTGCGCAACACTAAACCGTCTACCAGCGGGAAAATGACAATCCAGAATACGGATTTAACCATGGGCAGAAATGGAATTTCAATCTGCTGGTTAAGAAGAACATAGATAATTAGCGGAGTCAGGATCGGCGCAAGGCAAGTTGAGGCGAGGGTCATGGTCACCGAAAGAGCCACATCAGCCTTTGCCAGATGAGCAATTACATTTGATGCAGTCCCCCCGGGACAGGCCCCGACCACTATCATTCCGATCAAAGCTTCCTGCGGCAATCCGCATAGAGCTGAAATCCCCACCGCCAGGGCAGGCATGACTGTATACTGCAGCAGGATGCCGAGTCCTACCGCTTTATAATTCCGAATCGCCGCAGCAAAATCGCTGAAATCAAGGGTAAGCCCCATACCAAACATGATTATGCCCAGACTGAGGGCGATATGCGGCTTAAGCCATGTAAACAGAGCCGGCTCCAGAAAAGCAAGGCAGCTCAAAAGCACTGCCAGTAAAAGAAAATGTTTTTCTATAGCTCGACATAAAAAAAAAATCATCCCTACTCCCGCGAATCCTTAATTGAAAACTTTACCTTGCTGTAGAGCATAATCCAGCACCCCGCAAGCAAGTGCATGCACACCTCTTGAATATGATTCTAATTTTGATATATAATAAGATGAAAACCTTTAGCTTTATTTAGTTAGCCATGAATTTATACAAATCAGCACAATTTCGTTTCTTGCGCAGTGATGATCCGGGATGTGTCCAGACGCTACTGCCTTATCTGAAGATGTACGGCAACAGGTGCATGTCCTATTCGACGACCCAACCGGGACTTAAGCATGCACTGTATGAATCCATCGGCTATATTTCATGGCTGGAGGTAAGAAATTTCCTGCAGGGACGCAGTGCAGTGGTATTGTCGGACCCCGTAGCAGACTCAACCCACCAATTATTCCTGATAAAAAAACTTGAAGAACGTCTGGGACAAATAACTCTGGTGCAAATCAGTAAGACTTTGGCCGAAAAACTTTTTAATGAAAGGTACAGTGTTTACCAGATCGGGGTGGAAACCGAACTGGACATACAGACATACTCATTAAGCGGAAAAGCCAAAAGTTCGCTTCGCCAATGGAACAACAAAGGACAAAAATCAGGACTTATCGTAGAGGAAAAAGAACTATCAGAAGTGAACCGGAAAGAAATAAACAGACTTTGTCAGGACTGGCTCAGCAACAGAGGAGGAAAAGAATTTTCATTTCTGACCCGTCCCCTGCCTGAAAGCAATGAAGAGGGTGTTCGTTTTTTCTGGTCCAGAATAAACGGAAAACTACAGGCTCTCGCCGGATTCGATCCCATATACTCTGGAGGAAAGACCGTTGGATATTACCATAACTTCGACAGGTTATGTTCGGGAGCGGTAAACGGGACATCTGCATTCACCCTCCTGCAAGCCATGGAAAAATTCCGTTTAGAAGGCAAAGAATTCATAAGCCTTGGACTTTCCCCGCTGGCAGGTATGGAGCAAGGGTATAACCTATACGGGCCTTTGCAAAAACTTGCACGAATCTTCTACGAATTCGGGGAAAAAGTATATCCGTTCAAAGGAAATGACAGGCACAAATCGAAATTCTGCGGCAGAAGACAAAAAGTCTATGTAGCAAGCAATGCTGGCTGGTTCAGAACAATGATAGCGGCAACGACTGCGTGCGGACTGGAGCTGCAGTAATTAATGCAGAAGAGATCAGCTGACTTGAATTTTCAGTTCATCAAGGTAGAAACGGTACTTCTTTACCAAAGGCTCAAGAGCATCTTCCAAACCAAGCTTGGAAACATCCTGAATTGCCGTCCCCAGCCGGGAAAGTGGATCAAGGCAAAAATTGGCGGCTGCACCCTTCAGACTGTGTCCGAGACGCCCTACTTCTTTCAGATCTCCAGCCTCAAGACTGCTTTCCATCTGTTCCAACTCATCAAACTGATGGACTACAAAATGCGGGATCAATTCTCTGAGATCATCATTGATGATAAACAAGTCTTGTCCTGCGTTTTCTCCAGAAATCATTTTCTACTCCAGAATAATATCTTCAGGGAGATCCCCTTTAGCAGCAACCGCCGACACCGTGGACCTTATGGTATCCCATTTAACCGGCTTGGATATAAATCCGTCACAGCCAGCCTGCGCTGAATCCTTCCGGTTGGAACTGTATGCTCTGGCGGCAAGAGCTACAATTATAGATTTTGGTCTTTCACTGCCTAATTCAAACTCACGCATCCGCTTTACTGCCGAAATTCCATCCAGCACCGGCAGCTCCAGATCCATAAATACAAGGTCGTAGCTATTATCGTTAAAAAGCTGCACTGCCTGCAGGCCGTCCACAGCAACAGTTATCTCCGCACCGGTATCAAGAATAAAAAGTTCAAGAATCTTACGGTGGTTTTCATTATCTTCCACCAGCAGGACATTCAGTCCTTTTCCGGCTCTATGCCTGTCCTTGGAAGAGTCACCCACAGAAGCAAGGCAGCGGATCAGATCAGCATCAAAAACAGGCTTGATCAGTGTATAATCCGCTCCGACAAGACGGGCTTCCTGCCTGTCTTCTTCTGTACACCCGGCTGAAAACATCATTGCCACGCGTCCGGGAAGCAACCCTTTCTGCTGTGCTTTTGAAAGGAAGTCAACCCCCGTCATATCGGGCATATCACTATCTACGAACAATAAATCGTAAGCTTTATCGGTGGTCGCCGCAGCTGCAAGATACTCCAGCCCCTCAGGTCCACTTGAAGCCATAACAGCCTCAATTCCGAAGGATTGCATCCTCCTGGCCAGCACCTCGCGCACAGTATAATTATCGTCTACAAGAAGCACACGCGTGCCGGAAAAATCAGCTACGCTGCGTAATGGTTCGTACAAAGATTTTTTAAACGGGATAGAAAAATAAAAAATACTGCCTTTGCCGCTTTCGCTTTCAAAACGAATCTCACCATCCATAAGGACCGCCAGACGTGAAGCAGCCGCCAGCCCCAGCCCTACACCGCCGAACTCACGGGGAGTTAAACCGTCGGCCTGCACAAAACTTTCATAAATACTTTCCTTCCGGCCTTCTGGTATTCCGATCCCGGTATCACGGACAGTAAAAAGCAACCGTTCAAAGTCTTCCCCGGACTCTTCTGCACTAAGACGGACCTCAACCTCACCACTGGAGGTAAACTTCACGGCATTGGAAACAATATTCAGCAAGATTTGACGAACTCGAACCGGGTCACCCACAACCTGTGCAGGAACTCCCTGATCCACGTCACAGATAACTTCAATATCTCTTGCATGTGCGGAATGGGCCACACTTTTACATACGCTTTGCACATCACGGGAAGGATCAAATGGAACTGGGACCAACTCAATCTGGCCGGATTCAATCTGTACAAAATCAAGGATATCATTGATGATCTTGAGCAGCAGTTCTCCAGAACCCCTGAAAATTTCAACATAGCCCAACTGTTCAGGGTCAAGTTCAGTCCCAAGAAGCAAATCTCCCATGCCGAGTATGGCATTCATAGGAGTCCTGATCTCATGACTGATCATGGCCAGAAACTGGCTTTTAAACTGGCTGGCTTTTTCAGATTTCTCCTTTGATTTCTCCAGCTCCCGCACAGTAAAAGAAAGCTCCTCCAGAGCAGCATTTAAATCTTTTTCAGTACTGCGGCGAATTTCCACTTCATCTCGAAGCTTATGATTAATTTTACTAATATCGTCAGTACGTTCTCTGACCTTTTGATCTATTTCAGATTGGATTTGGATAAGTTTGAAATTAAGCTGTTCAAGAGAAGTGCTGAGAATTCCTATCTCATCATCTCTATCCTGCCCCTCAAAAACAACCGTCTCCCCATTTTCAGCACGTTTTGCCTGTTCCGAAAGCCTGATCACAGGAGAAACAACAGTCCTGCTGATAAACAGACGCAGGCATACCGCTCCGAGCAGTGCCGCTCCGAAAAGCAAAGGCAGCAAATAAGTCAGTGCAAAAGAAATATTTTTGGCGTGACTGTTATTCAAAGCACCAACACGTACATACCCCAAATATTCGCCATCTTTCAGAATACGTTTTTCAATATAAAAAATGTTCTTTGCTTCATCCATTTCCTGAAACTGACTGAGAACTGCACCGGACTGACTGTACACAGTGCAGGACACAATACTCTCCCCAGCACAGGCACTTTTAACCAACTCTTCAAGCTTATAATTCTGAAAGTTCAGTATTGCCTCACTGCTTGAAAAAGCAACCAGAGAAGCCACTGAACGCCCCTTGGACTCAATGGCACTTTTAATTTCCATCTGGTAAAGTTCGCTGAAGACATAACCGAGCGGCAATAAAATTGCTGCCAGCACTCCAACAAGACCCAAGGTAATTCTACGCTTTATCCTGAAAAAAATAGCCATCAAAAAACATCCCGCTTTACTGAGCTGAAGGTTCCACCTTGATTTTACCCGAAACAAGATCCTTCCTCAAATTTTCAAGAAGACGAAGAACATCATGAGAAATCAAATTCTTACTATATTTCATTTCAGTCAATCCGACAGCGCCGTCTGCAAGACCATATGCTTTACGCCCCGGAGTAAAGTTACCGTTCAAAACAGCAAGACATTCCTTGTATACGGCCACATCTAGCCTCTTCATCATACTGGTCAGGACAGTACCCTTAGCCAGGTGATCCTGATCGGAATCCACGCCCACAACCAGATTACCAGTCTCGCGAGCAGCCTGAATTATGCCGTTACCGGAAAGACCGGCTACAGCATAAATGATATCTGTCCCAGAACCATACATCTTCAAAGCCAAAGCATTAGCCTGCTGCGGATCTTCAAACCCTTTCTCGGAACTACCCCGGCGCACGAACTTGACATCAACTTCGACTTCCTTGCCGGAAAGTTCCACACCACGCTGAAACCCTTTCAAAAATTCCGTAATGACGGGCAGCTCATTTCCACCGATAAATCCTATTTTACCTGTTTTTGTCTGCCAAGCACATAAAGCCCCAACCAGACACGATCCCGAACCATGCGCGTAATTGATTGAAACAACATTCGAATATCCATCAATTGTAGAATCATTAAAAATGAAAACAACCTCAGGATGATCAAGAACTATTTCCCCGAAACGATTTCCGACAGGCATACTGTTGACCACAACAATTTCAGCTCCCTCGCTAATCGCGGATTCGACAGCCTCAGTAACGGAATCTACAGTAAACCCTCCTCTACGGACCACTAATTCAACATGTCTCTCTTTTTGAAGTCGCCGCAAACCAGCCGCGACCATCTCGTTGAAAGAATTATCATTAATGGTATCGCCGGAAGCTACAAACCCGATTTTCATGGTTTCAGCATGGCAAATAGAGATACTTCTTAAAGTGAAAACAGATATAAAAAGGAATAAAACCATTCCAATATATACTTTTGCCCTGCTCATGAACTTCACCTAATTATCAAGCTTCGTCATCGTCTGAATCAAGAAGTCCGCCAAGATCAGCGCCCAAGACACGTCCGGGCCATTTGTAAAAACAATATCCATGTTCTTCGACAAACTTTTTGATCTTCTGCTGGCCTCCTCGGGCAAAGGGCAAGGAGGCAAAACCGATGTGCTCCTTTGTAACCTCGATATCTCCGAACAAATACATCAGGTTAAACGGGACAGCTTTCTCAGGATGTATCTCAGCAGGAACAACCAGATGCATAGCCTGCGAATTGCTCCCCCTGAACACATTGATCTTGCCGGTCAACTCCTTACGCTCTTCAACTTCATCCTTATAAAAAGGTTCGATCAGACGCTTAAGTGTTCCATCCACCTTGGCAACGGCAAGCCCGTAGTTGGTAATGGGAACCTGCTGGCGATCACAATCCCTGATCCTTCTAAGCATGTCAGCCCTTTCAGCCATGCAGGCCCCGCAATGAACGACAAGCTTGTACTCAGAAAGATCAATGGGTAAACCGCACCCGGTCTTTGATTCAAAAATAATATTACGGTTTGTATACCCGGCAATTCTTGCGGGGATCATTTCTTTGCCAAGGTCCTCGGCTTTAGGGTGGTGAGGGCAGGCCTCAACAATGAGGACCTTATCTCCATCCTGAAGATGGTCTATCGCATTAGCGCCCTGTACCAACTGCTCCAGATTACCCTTATGGCGGGCAAAAAGAATCGGGAAAGTTGTCAAAGAGACATCGCGCGGAATCAAATCCATGACCTTCTTAATGGGTTCGGAATCGGCTATAACAAGGGCCGGACGCCTCTTATGACCGGAAATAGTCTGGTAAAGCTCTCCTTCCTTGACGATAACCGCAATGCCCCCGGCATCAAGAATTTCCCGCAGCACCTGCGACTTGGGCAGCCCCAGCCGGCCTTTGGGCGAGACAGGATCTTCAGAGACCACGCAGACCACAAAATCCCCCCGGCCCATAAGGTCACGGGCCAGCACGGGATCAAGCATATTCTCTTCCGGCGCAAGAGCCATGATCGACTTCTTGAGTCGTTCAATGCCCCGGCCATCAATAGTGGAAGTAGCAACAAAACGTACCCCGCGCGAACCGCAGAATTCCATATCAGCAAGGCTGGGCCTCCTGATGTCGGCCTTATTAAAAACCATCACACAGGGAATTCCGCGATCACGTAACAGATTGGTCAGCTCACGTTCTTCATCAAGAATACCTGAATCATCGGTAACAATTACTGCAACATCAACACTATACAATGCATCTTTGATGGCCCGGGCCCGGTCATCACCGGGAACATGTGCGTCGGTATCATAAATGGTTACCGGGCCCAGCGGATGAATTTCCGCTCTTGTAAGGGGATACATTTCATCTTCACTGGCCACAGGACTGACTTCGTCACTCTCAATCCCTGAAAGGGCACGTATTATGGAAGATTTACCTACATTACTTCTTCCGGCAATGGCTATGGCAAGCTTGGAACCGCTCTCTATTTCAGCAGTCATTCTTCGACCTCCGGTTCATATCTCGATCAATCAAAATAACAATTCGAAATTCAGTATTATTAGTTACTCAAGAAATAGCACTTTATACAAAACATTTCATCCCAATTATCCCGCACATATTTTTATGGGTGGGAAGTATACAGCGACGAAAAAAAAATGCGGGACCCCTAAGGACCCCGCAAAATTTTATCCGTACCCGTTAAGGTACGGTAATACTATTTCTGATTATTGGCAATTTTCTTCCAAGAGTCACGCAAGGTGACTGTTCTGTTGAATACCGGCTTTTCAGGAGTATAGTCAGTATCGGCACAGAAGTAGCCGATCCTCTCAAACTGGCAGCGGAAACCGGGTTCCACACTTGCAAGGGAAGGCTCGACATAAGCTGTACGAACTTCAAGGGAATCAGGGTTGATATGATCCTTGAAGTCGGAACCGTCTTTATTGTCCATGGGATTCTCTTTGGTGAAGAGATGTTCGTAAAGGCGGACCTCAGCCTCAACAGCATGGTCCACAGAAACCCAATGAATAGTTCCCTTAACCTTGCGCCCGTCATTGGACCAGCCACCGCGTGTTTCCGGATCATAAGTACAGCGGAGTTCAACTACTTCACCGTTCTCATCTTTAATCACATCAGTACAGGTCACGTAATATGCAGCACGCAGGCGAACCTCACGTCCCACTGAAAGCCTGAAGTACTTCTTGGGAGCATCTTCCATGAAGTCATCACGCTCAATATACAGGGTCTTGGAGAAAGGAATCTTACGGCTTCCGGCAGATTCGTCTTCTGGGTTGTTCTGAACTTCGAACTCCTCAACCTGACCTTCGGGATAGTTATCTATAACCAGCTTGATGGGATCAACGACGCCCATCACCCTGTTGGAGTGGGCATTAAGATCTTCACGTACGGAGAACTCAAGCAGGGCAAAATCCACCATGTTGGCAGCCTTTGCCACACCGATGCGTTCACAGAAATTTCGAATGGAAGCAGGAGAATAACCACGCCTTCTCATACCGGAAATTGTCGGCATGCGCGGATCATCCCAAGCTGAAACGTGGCCTTCTTCCACCAACTGAATAAGACGGCGCTTACTCATTACAGTATAGCTCAGGTTAAGCCTTGCGAACTCAATCTGCTGCGGACGGTAGACGCCCAGATTCTCAAGGGTCCAGTCGTAAAGCGCACGGTTGTTTTCGAACTCAAGGGTGCAGATGGAATGGGTAATCTTCTCCAATGAATCGGAAATACAATGGGTAAAATCGTACATGGGATAGATGCACCATTTATCACCGGTACGGTGATGGTGGGCCTTCCTGATACGATAGATGGTGGGATCACGCAGGATCACATTTGGAGAAGCCATGTCGATCTTAGCGCGAAGAACGTGTGTACCGTCTTCGAATTCACCGTTTTTCATACGTTCGAAAAGATCAAGGTTTTCTTCGACGGAGCGGTCACGGTAAGGGCTGTTCTTGCCCGGCTCAGTGAGGGTACCCCGGTATTCACGAATTTCCTCGGCACTGAGGCTATCCACATAAGCTTTACCTTCTTTGATCAACTGGACGGCAAAACCATAAAGCTTGTCAAAATAGTCAGAGGAATAGTGCAGCCTGTCCTCCCAGTCGAAACCAAGCCAGCGGACATCCTTCTCGATGGACTCCACATATTCAGTATCTTCCTTGACCGGGTTGGTATCGTCAAAACGCAGGTTGCAGGTACCCTTGTAATCCTTGGCAAGCCCGAAGTTCAGGCAGATGGACTTGGCATGGCCGATATGCAGGTAACCGTTGGGCTCGGGAGGGAAACGGGTCGCCACCCTGCCTTCGTATTTTCCTGTTTCATTATCTTTATCAATAATCGCGGTAATAAAGTTCTTACCTACATTGGACTCGGTGTTATTATCTGACATCTATCTGTAATCCTTGATTTTTATCTTCCAACTGCCCGGACAATAAATCAGCAGGCAAGCATCATTAACTAAGAATCTTATCTAAATACGAGAATTTATGCCTGTGGTCAAACATCATATAAGGCCCGGCAAGCCTGTTTTTACCTTTAACTGCGATTTCTCCATACGCCGACTGAAACAACCCAAAAAATAATGTCAAAACATTGAAAGCACTCTTAAAAAAATTGTTCATGATCTATTTTTCTGTTAAGGTGCTGAAAGCGCAACTGCATTGGAATAATTCATGACCTAAAACATGAAATAAAGGTAAGCCCGGAACAACAGGGGAGAATTTCTTCCGGATTACCACGCAAACATATATGCCAACTTTTTTTAAGGAGTCGCTATAATGAATGTAGAATTGGCAAAACCTTTTATCAAGGCCACCTCGGACATCCTGACAATGATGGCCATGATTACGCCTACAGCGGGTAAACCGTTTGTGAAAAAAGGTAATGTCGCCAACGGGGATGTAACGGGCATAGTCGGCTTTACAGGGTCAGTAAACGGAAGCATCTCAATTACTTTTGAAAAAGCCTGTGCCGCTCAGATCGTAAAAAACATGCTCGGAGATGACATTCAGGACATCATTCAGGATGTAAAAGATGCTGTCGGAGAAATAACTAACATGGTTTCCGGTCAGGCCAGGGCAGGATTGACTGAAATGGGATACAAGCTTCAAGGCTCCACCCCAACAGTCATTATGGGGGACAACCACACCATTGCCCATGTTACAGCCGGTCCGGTAATGGCGATTCCATTCACCACAGACCACGGCAAATTTACAATTGAATTCGGCTTCGATTAAAAAACAGGCCCGGAAGAAAAAACTTCCGGGCTTCTTCTTTAGCTACTCTGAACACCCTCTTCTTCTGATGAACCTTCCAAGGTTAACTGCACCTTGACCTGATTACGTCCAGCCTCCTTAGCCGCATACAAACCAATATCCGCCGCCTTGAGCAACTGCTCCAATGTCTTGGTATGTTCGCTGTATGTTGCCACGCCGATGCTTACAGTAATCTTTAATCCTCCGGAACGGGTATTCATTTTAGTGGATTCTATTTCTGCCCGCAGCCTTTCAGCAACCTGCATGGCACCATCAAGTCCTGTATCAGGAAGAAGAATGGAAAATTCCTCGCCGCCGATCCTTCCGAAGACGTCGATATTACGTAAAATTTTAAGACCTGTTTTTGAAAGACCTTTCAAGACATCGTCACCGGCATCATGGCCGTACATATCATTTACCGTCTTGAAATAATCAATATCCATCATCAATAATGACAGTTCACGCCCGTACCTGCGTGTCCGCTCCAAGGCATCCTCTGCACTTTCCATAAAAAAGCGGCGATTGCTGAGTCCGGTCAGGGAGTCGGTCGTTGCTAGCTTACGCAACTTATCCTCTGCTTCCTTACGCTCGGTGACATCCCTGAAGGTTCCTACCACCCACCACTGATCATCCTTGCGTAAAGGAGACAGAAGTACTTCAGCCGGAAAAACATCCCCTCCTTTGCGGCGGACGTTCACGGTAAATGAACCGTAACTTGAAAGCAGGCCTTCAATATAATTTTCGCCATTTCCTGAAGTTTCCGGTGACAGATTGTCCTCTGCATGAAAACAGCATTGCAGACTTTCACCGAGCATTTCATCTGCCCTGTAACCGAAAATTTTCTCTGCGGCCGGATTCCAAAAATGCACCAAACCTTTCTCATCCATAAGGACTAAAGCATCCTGAACAGAATCACTTATGCTCTGGAGCATATCTTCACGGTCCTGCAAGTCCTGCAAGGCTTTTTTCTGTGTGCTGATATCGGAAGTGGCACCGCGAAATCCGGTCACAACCCCTTCAGCGTCAAAGACCGGAACTCCGTTAAATTCGAGCCAGATCTTACGACCATCGCGGTTGACGAATCTAAAGACCAGCCCATTAAAAGTGTGACCGAACTGGGCAGCATCCAAAAATTCCTTGCGCACATCCCATGAAAATTCCTCATCCACAAAATCAAATGGAGAACGCCCGATAAGCTCCTCAGCACTATACCCAAGGACATCCTCAGCCCTACCGGTAACAAATACAAAACTCCCGTCCGGACCGGTCTCCCAGATAAATTCTCCGGCAGCATCAGCCACGTCCATGAATCTCTTCTCACTATCCTCCAGCGCCAGACGCATATCTTCGCTGGCAACGGTCACAGAAGCTTGCCTCCAGAACAGGTAACCAAGCATAAATACGAGAAAAGCCAACAAGATAAGCATTATATTACGACGCGGAACCACTAAGGAATCATTGGGAACCCGAGAAATAACTTTCCAGCCCTCACAAAACACGACATCTTGACGCAAGATATAATGAAAAGAATTGCTGCTTAAAGAATCAAAGGTATATAAACCGTCCGGACCAATAAATTGGCCATCATTCTTGTTATTTATATTATTCCAGATTTCAGGAAATTCCTGTTCAAGAAGGCCTTCCTTCGGTTTGAAAAGAAATTTCCAGCTATATGTTTCGTCCGGACCGACAATCCACCCCCCACTATCATTAACAAGGAACAAATCACCAAACGATTCAACTCCAGCTTCATTAAAAATCTTGAAAAGCTTATCGCCGGAAAAATTGATAACGAGAAACCCAGGTGCCATACCATCCGCATAAACTTTTTTTACTATCCTGATTACAGGGGTATAGGGAACAACGACTTTCCCGAATTCCATATTCAAGTCAAAACTGGATATATAAACTTCATCTTTGAGCTTTGCTGCATTCATTATATATGGGCGTCCGCTTTTGTCCTGAAGATAGTTTCCCGCAACCCTAAGCGGCCTTCCGGCATCGAAGTTAACCCTGACCAACTCCATCCCTTGTGACGAAAGATAGCGAAGCTGAACGCACCCCTTACACTTGGATCCGAATACGGAAAACAATTCCGCAATACGTTCACGTTTAACAGATGGTTCACCCGGAGCGTCAAGATGCTCCTCTACCAAGCCAGCGAGAATAGCGGTATATTCTATGTCGGATTCCAGCCATGAATTAAAAGCAGAAATATTACTTTTGACCAGATCAACCTCGTGATTCTCAACTATCTTAAGATATTGGGTCCGTTGAGTAAGCAAGGCCCACGCTGAAACCGCAAAAATGAGCACAGCGACTAAAGAAAATCGCTTGATAAAATATAAGAGAACACTGCTTGTTTTTTTTGTTTTCATAAAAATAGGTATCCGGACGAAAGTTCACTGCGAGAATAACATAAGCCGAGCAGGTATTTCTCAATAAAAATGCATTACCTCGACAAAATATTACATTATTTCGGAATCACGTTCAACGTAATTGGCAAAACTACGAATCCTTTGAGCAGTGCGCACTGAAACACCAAATCTCTCAGCCACTTGCGCAGTGGTAGCACCCCGATCATAAGCCTTGAGAATGCGCTCCCGCAATTTAAGTCTTTGCAGCTCATCCAAATCCGGAACTGATACCCTCGTTCCACCCCAACAATACATCAACCTCTCGGCAGCTTCCCTGCCCAGCACATTGATCAGGCCTTCCACTGACATTGCACGCCTTCCTTCCAAGTCAGGAAACAATACAGCACCTGAAAGATTCTCCCCCTCCATCAGCATACTCCTCTCTACGTTTTGATATTTACGATAAAAGAACCAATGAGGGACAGTTTCTATTACCAAAAAAATCTATTTGCAAGCCATTTTATAAATTTATAATACCAATTGGTAAATTATGATAAAAAATAGAAACTTATTAGGGACAATTACTTAAATTAAGTATACTAATTAGTACCAAGGAGGACATATGGGTTTCTACAATGATTTAGTCGAAGGACTGCGGAACATGATTGGCCAGAATCGCAAGTACGCCAATCCGACACAAATGGCCAAGGCATGCGGAGTGGCTCCAAACCAGATAATTAGATACATAAAACAAGAGCGGGGAAAGCACATTCAAGTACTGGCGAGAGTTCTTGATGAAGTCGGTGCCCGTATTGTTTTTCCGGAAGACAAGACCGCAAGCGGAGATAATTTCCGCACTCCCCAAACAGCCCTTGCCCGCGCAGACCGGGACGGCGAAAAGCTGAATATTGATAACAATGCACAAAGCATGCTGGCATTCAACACCGGCTGGATGGCAGAAAAAGGGAACGCTGATTCTATGAAACTGCTAACAGTCACCGGAGATGCCATGGCCCCGCGCATTGAAGACGGCAACTACGTACTAGTCGACGAATCACAGAAAGATTTTTTTGAGGGCCGCATCTATGCTGTCCGTATTGATGAAGAAATTCTTGTACGAAGAGTTGCACGGGAACCGGGAAAGATCCTGCTTCTTTCTGAAAATCAAGACATTTCCCCCGGACCGATAGTCCTTGAAAGCAATAATCCGGCTCACAACTGGGCCCCCATAGGCAGGGTCGTTTTTGTAGCCAAAGATCTGCTTTAAAAGTCACAATTTCATGATTTTCAAAAAAAAAGCAATCACGCTGTTGACAGTTTTTAATAATGACTTACTTTCATTCAATCCCTGCGGCAGGATTCTTTTTCCTACTTACTTATTAAAGACCGCAGCGGCCCACAGGCCTAGAGCCTGAAAGTAAAAAATAGTATCGAAATATTGGAGGAAAACTGATGAAACTTAAGCCGTTAGCAGACCGTGTACTGGTCAGACGCCTTGAAGTGGAAGAAAAAACCGTTGGCGGAATCATTATCCCCGACTCCGCAAAAGAAAAGCCCCTCAAAGGTGAAATCATCGCAGCAGGCCCCGGCAAGCTTGATGACAATGGCTCCAGAGTTACTCTGGGCGTAAAAGAAGGCGACGCTGTTCTTTTCGCTAAATACGCAGGGACTGAAATCAGCATCGAAGGTGTAGACTACCTGATCATGCGTGAAGACGACATCCTTGCTGTTGTCGAATAGTCAGACTGCTCCAGCAATCGCACTACGAACAACCCTAAGGCTGCATAATTGTATACATTTCTTTATCATAAGGAGATAACACCAAATGGCTAAACAGATTCTCTTCGACGCCAAAGCTCGTGAAAAACTGAAAATCGGCGTAGACAAACTCGCCAACGCTGTAAAAGTAACCCTCGGACCCAAAGGCCGTAACGTTGTTATGGACAAATCCTTCGGTTCCCCGGTCATCACCAAAGACGGTGTTTCCGTAGCCAAGGAAATCGAACTGGAAGACAAGTTCGAAAACATGGGCGCACAGATGGTTAAGGAAGTTGCTTCCAAAACCTCCGACATCGCAGGTGACGGTACCACCACCGCTACCATCCTTGCTCAGGCTGTTTTCACCGAAGGTGTTAAACTCGTTGCAGCAGGCCGTAACCCCATGGCTATCAAACGCGGTATCGACAAAGCTGTTGAAGCAATTATCGATCACCTCGAAACCCTTGCCAAACCCACCCGCGACCAGAAAGAAATCGCTCAGGTTGGTACCATCTCCGCAAACAACGATGTAACCATTGGTAACATCATTGCCGAAGCCATGAACAAGGTCGGTAAAGAAGGCGTTATCACCGTTGAAGAAGCAAAAGGCCTCGACACAACTCTTGATGTTGTTGAAGGTATGCAGTTCGACCGCGGTTACCTCTCCCCCTATTTCGTATCCAACGCAGAAAAAATGATCTGCGAAATGGATGAGCCCCTGATCCTGATCAGCGAAAAGAAAGTAACCAGCATGAAAGAACTCCTGCCCGTTCTCGAGCAGGTTGCTAAGATGGGCAAACCCCTGGTTATCATCGCTGAAGACATCGAAGGTGAAGCTCTGGCTACCCTCGTAGTTAACAAACTGCGCGGCACCCTCAACGTTGTTGCTGTTAAGGCTCCCGGTTTCGGTGACCGCCGCAAGGCAATGCTCGCAGACATCGCAGCACTCACCGGTGGCGCAGTTGTTTCCGACGACATCGGCCTCAACCTCGAAGCTGTTTCCCTCGAACACCTCGGTTCCGCAAAACGCGTTGTAATCGACAAGGAAAACACCACCATCGTAGACGGTGCAGGCGAAGGCGAACTGATCAAAGCCCGTATCGGCCAGATCCGCAACGAAATCGAACTTTCCACTTCCGACTACGACCGTGAGAAACTTCAGGAACGCCTCGCCAAGATCGTTGGCGGTGTAGCAGTTATCAACGTTGGTGCTGCAACTGAAACTGAAATGAAAGAAAAGAAAGCACGCGTGGAAGATGCACTCAACGCTACCCGCGCTGCTGTTGAAGAAGGTATCGTTCCCGGCGGTGGTACTGCACTCATCCGCTGCATCCCTGCTCTGGAAAACGTAACCTCCTCCGACGATGACGAATCCGCAGGTATCGACATCATCCGTCGCGCCATCGAAGAGCCCCTCCGCCAGATCGCTGGCAACGCAGGACTCGAAGGTTCCATCGTTGTTGAGAAAGTAAAAGAAGCAAAAGACGGTAACGGCTTCAACGCTGCTATCGGCGAATACGAAGACCTGATCAAGGCCGGTGTTATCGACCCCAAAAAGGTTACCCGTATCGCTATCCAGAACGCAGCTTCCGTTGCAGGCCTCCTGCTGACCACCGAATGCGCTATCGCTGAAAAGCCCCAGAAAGCAGCTGAAATGCCCGGCATGCCTGGCGGCATGGGCGGCATGGGCGGTATGGGTGGCATGGGCGGCATGGGTGGCATGGGCGGCATGTACTAAGCCAGCCTTTCCATCCGGATCACAAAGCCAATTAAAAATCCCCGGCAACCACAACGGTTACCGGGGATTTTTTGGTGCTCTCTATTTAGGAGGTAATGAGAACTATCTTTTCAACCCCGCAAACAGGGCTGCATTGTAGGAGGAACGCACAAGGGGCGCGCTGTACATATGCGGCACACCTTTCGCTATGCCGTAGCAGGCATATTCTTCAAAAACATCAGGATGGACATAGCGCAGCACTTCGGGATGCTTAAGTGAAGGTCGCATATACTGCCCGATAGTAACAATGTCACAACCGATGTTCGCAAGGTCATCTATTACCCCTTGCACTTCCTCATCATTTTCACCCAATCCGACCATTAACCCGGACTTGGCTATGGCTCCTGCCGACTTGACTCGCTTAATAAGCTCAAGACTCTGCTTGTAATCGGCCTGCGGGCGGATATCACTGTAATGAATAGGAGGAGTTTCCACATTGTGGTTGATGATATCCGGACGGGCTTCAATGACCAAATTCAATGCATCCTCATCGCCCTGAAAATCGGGGATAAGCACTTCAATGGAAGACTTCGGCAACTGTTCCCTAACCGCACGAATTGTAGCGGCAAAATGAGCGGCCCCGCCGTCATTGAGATCATCACGGGTAACGAAGGTAATTACCACGTGCTTGAGCCCAAGTCGTATGGCTGCTTCAGCTACCCGTGACGGTTCCGTGGGGTCTAGTGGCAGGATATCACCGCTCTCAATATTGCAGAATGCGCAGTTGCGGGTACAGGTGTCACCCATAATCAGGAATGTAGCCGTATGTTCAGAAAAACATTCAAACATATTCGGACACTTGGCACTCTGGCAGACAGTGTTCAGGCTAAGATCCTTAACCAGCTCCCGTGTGGCACTGTAAGTTTTGTTGCAGGGAATCTTGACCCGAAGCCACGGCGGAATGCGCAGATACGGCTTGGAAGGATCTTTAGAACACATGGCTTGCCTCCTGATATTTATAGAGCGGCCTGCAAAATAGCAGACCGCTCTTAGGTATAAGCTCCGTCTAAGGAGTGGATGTCCCGGGTATGGGGGCCGGGACAGGTGGCTTACTTAATTTTTTCTGCGTAATCTTCGTGATTCAGCAACTGGCTCTTATCTGCGTCAGCATCAAGTGTGATACGCAGCATCCAGCCGTCTTTGTACGGAGAAGTGTTTACATCTTCAGGAGCATCCTCAAGACCTTCGTTAATCTCTTCAACAGTGCCGGAAATGGGCATGTACAGGCTGCTCACAGCCTTAATGGATTCAACGGTACCGAACTCTTCACCGGCGTCGAAATGATCACCGGCGGAAGGCAGATCAACAAAAGCTACTTCGCCGAGCTGATCCTGAGCAAAGTCAGTGATACCGACAACAGCTGTGTTGTCATCATTGATGAGAACCCAAGTATGCTCGGGATGATAAAGGACTTCTGCGGGAAAAGTAAGTTCACTCATGATTATCTCCAAAAAGTTTATTGTTCTGAAAAGTTAATACCGGGATTAGCAACCGCGAAGCCAAGCTTCACAACACTCATAAAAACCTTCAGCAAGGGTCGGGTGGGCATGGATGGTATGGGCGACATCAGCAGCAGTAAACCCTTTCTTAATGGCCAGAGCGGCTTCGGCAATGAGGTCGGTAGCATGGGCTCCGGCAATATGAGCTCCAAGAATCTTTCCGCTCTCTTTTTCACAAATGATCTTGAACATACCTGCAAGTTCACCCATGGCCTGCGCCTTACCCAGTTCACGGAACTGAAATACCTGTGAACGGACTTCAATACCCTTGGAAATTGCTTCTTCCTCGGAAAGGCCGACAGTGCCGATCTCAGGGGAGGTAAAAATTCCGGAAGGAATTACAGAATAATCGAGAGCACGTTCTTTACCTAAACAGTTGTCCACCGCGCAAAGGCCCTCATGTGATGCAACATGAGCCAGCATAATCCGGGAAGGACCAAGAATATCACCGATAGCATAAATACCTTCAACGGAAGTCCGCATATTCAGGTCAGCTTTAATCCAACCGCGTCCATCTGTCTCAACCCCGGCTTCCGCCAGCTTAAGACCTTCAGTATTGGGAGTACGACCAACAGCAACCAGAACCACGTCGGCTTCAATGGTGGTATCATCACCTTTTGCGCCTTCAACAAAGGGAGAAGGTCCGAGTATGCACTGAACTTTGCCATCAACAACTTCAGCACTTTTCACTGTCTTAGCCAGCTGCACCTTAATACGGTGCTTCTTGGCTTCGCGCTGCAGAAGCTTACTCATATCCATATCAACAGAAGGAACGGGCAGAAGGCGATCCATGCCTTCCACAACAGTCACATCAGAACCGAAAGCACGGTAAATGAAGGCCAGTTCGCAACCGATAACCCCGCCGCCGACGATAACCATTTTCGCAGGCACATGGTCCAGATTAAGGGCATCATCGCTATTGATGATGTGCTTATGATCCACAGGCAGGGAAGGCAGGTCCAGAATACTTGAACCGGTAGCGATAATCACCTTATCACTTTTGATTTCCTCGGTACCTTCTGCTGTATGTACAAGGACAGTACGGTCTGCTGCCAGCTCTGCTGAACCACGCACAACACGGATATTCATAGAGGAACAAGTCTTTTCAAGACCGCCGCAAAGAACCTTGCGTACCCTTTCCTTACGGGCCACGACAGCTTCCATGTCAGCCTTGAATTCTACACCCTCAGCTCCACTCTCAACAGCGATACCGAATGCGTTAAGATTTCCTGCAGTCTCAAGGGCTTCAGCGGAAGATTTAATGGTCTTGGTAGGAATACAACCGGTATTCAGGCAGGTTCCGCCGATATCAGCTTTTTCAACCAGAGTAACCTCAGCTCCTCTGCGTGCAGCTTCAAAAGCAGCGATATGGCCGCCCGGACCTGATCCTATTATGATGATGGATGGCATGCTTAGCTCCTGTTTTGAAAAATCTTACAGTTCTTCGAGATGAAGATTGTAGGTCATGGGAAAAGCTTCATGAAGGGAGGCAGTAATCAGGCAGCCCTTACGCATGATCTTTTCAACACGATCAAATATAAATCCGTAATCTTCATCCATGTGTACGGTCACATCAAGGGTGATGCCGGTTACACGGGCACGCTTCTTATCATCGACACCGGTTTCAAGAGTAGCGGTTCCGGTAATGCGTTCGTACTCCGCACCACGGGTCTCCAATGCTTTGGCAAGAGAACCGCAAAAACAGTGCAGTGTAGAAGCTGCAAGAAGCTGCTTGGCAGTTCCGCCACGCTGATCAGCCGGAATCTCTGAGTAATCAATAGCGATTTCGCCGAGAACCTTGGAATTTGTATCAATAACCTGTTTATCGCCTGCGCGATCGTATGAAACAGTAAGTTGAGCCATCTATATTCTCCTTTGTGATTTTTCAGACAAACTTATTTCTCGCCCCCTAAGCTCCATTCATGCCAACCCCAATTAATCTAATATTTTCATAGATATAACCACACAGCAGCAGCTTTAACGACACAAATTGCTATTAAAATCACAAAAATTTACGACATGGATGTCGTATTGATTCAGCAAACAATCTATGCATTGCCTTAAATTCAACAACTTCATAAAAACGACAACTATGTCGTGCGACAACGTATAAACCCGGCAAGTTTCCTTATATCCCTGTAAAACCGGAAACTATACTGTCAAAGTATATTTTTCAGAAGCAACGACACATTTGTCGCTCAAACTCTTTTAGTAAAAATTTGCAAATAAAAAAGGCCGCGTAAGCGGCCTAGTAAAAAACTGGGAATAAAATAAATTAGCCTTAAAAATCAAGCTTGATTGCTTTGGAAGCTGCTGGCTTTTTAGCGGGAGCTTTTTTCTTTGCAGCTTTTTCTTTTTTACCAGCAGAGGAACTGCCGTCGAGGTTAAAAGACACACTCTCTTTGTTACTTTTGGCACCACCGCCCGAAGATTTAGCCTTCATATCACTGACGGTAGCTCCCGGAGTGTATCCACGCCCGAAAATCTTGGGACCCAACTTATCCGAGATCTTCTTAGCCTCACGGTTAAGGGGGTTGACCTTGAGAGCTGCGGCAGCCGCATCATAGGCTTCCGTATACATGCGCTTTCCTAAAAACAGTTTAGCCTGACGGATAAAAATGCTCTCATTGGCTCCAAACCGGCGAACAATATCCTTAATGACTTCAAGAGCCTTGTCCTGCTCAGTCATCATTTCATAAGCCAAGAGAAGCGAAATATAAGGCCTGCTATCCGATGGAGTCTTTTCAATCGCCCGCTCAAGATACTCTACGCCGTCAGCCGCAAAACCTGATTTAACAAGCCTGCTGCCAACATCCTGCAGCAACCCCCTTTCTTCTGGAAAAGCATCGGTAATTTTGCGGAAATATTTTTTGGCTTCCTTGACGTTCTTCTCCATTAAGAACTTCTGTCCGGCCAGTACAAATTTATCGATCTGATTTTTCTGTTTACGGACCTTCTCAACGGCAGCCTTTTCAAGTGCATTTTTGATGGTGTTATGAATCTTCATCAACATGGCAGCAAGTTTTTTCTCCTGCCCTTTGACATATTTCAAACCACGGGGAAGTACTCGTTTAAGCTCTTCCATGGCTAAAAGCTGTCGGAAAACTTCATCAATGAGAATACCTATTTCAAATTTCTCACGCCCGAAAACCTGACTTGATGCAAGCTCATCAAGGGAAAGGCTCAGCGCATGTAAACAACGCATGTAATCCTTACGCTGTCCGTAAGACTTTGCGCGGGCAATATTTTCTTTAATGCTCTTTGGCGAACTCATTCAGTAAAACTCCCTCTCGAACCATCATCAGCATAAAAAGCACATATCCGACAAACCTAGAAACTAATTTCTTTATTTTAATATATAATTGTTGACTCTATACCATTTATTGTCAAGTTCAGAGCTCTTTTTGAATATGGCAATAAATTAATCCATAGATGCCTGCATTGACGAGGTTAAGACCAAGAGGTAGTTATACGCCGTAACATGTTAATGCCCCGCGCCCCCAGCGTCATTCAATTTAAACAATCCAAAACCACCATATTTAAATGAACATCTACCTATTCATTATCATATTTTCCCTCGCCGGTGCCTGCCTGCTGGGCATATTTGCCCGCCAGCTCAACCGCAAGGCTCTCTCCCCCGAGCTTCCTGCTGAATTCAATACCACTTTTGATGCAGACGACTACCGTAAATCTCAAGATTACACCAAAGCAGGAATCGGCTTCGAAAACATCTCAAGTTCAATCAGTACGCTGATCACTATCCTGTTCATTGTCCTAGGCGGATTCAACACAGTAGACCTTTGGGCCAATGGTTTCGGCTACGGGGAGATTGTCACCGGGCTGATTTTCTATGCCGGATTAGCGATACTCAGCGACCTTGTATCCCTGCCATTTTCCCTCTACAGCACTTTTGTCATTGAAGAAAAATTCGGGTTCAACAAAACAACCCTCAAAACTTTTTTCATGGATAAACTTAAAGGCTATTTGATTGGCGGTATCATCGGCGGAGCAATTCTCGGTGGCGTTCTCCTTTTCTTCAATGCTGCCGGATCGCTTGCATGGCTCTGGTGTTGGCTTTTTACCGTGCTGGTCACCCTTGGTGTGCAGTACATTGCCCCCACATGGATTCTGCCCCTGTTCAACAAATTCACCCCGCTTGAAGATAGCGAACTGAAAGAAAAAATCGAACAATTCGCAGCTGAAAACGGATTTGAACTTTCCGGCATTTTCATGATTGACGGTTCCAAGCGTTCCACCAAAGCCAATGCATTCTTTACCGGATTCGGCAAAAAGAAGCGTATCGCCCTTTTCGATACCCTGATCAACAATCTTTCCGCCGATGAAATCGTAGCCGTGCTGGCCCATGAAATAGGGCACAGCAAGCTCGGACATGTCCGCAAAATGATGACCATGAGCATCATCAATACCGGAGTAATCTTCCTGCTCATGTCTTTTTTCCTCGGTAACAGGGAACTCTTTGCTGCGTTCGGCATGCAGAATATTTCCGTACATGCCGGCCTGATATTCTTTGCCCTGCTATACACACCCGTATCAATCGTGCTTTCCATCTTCAGCAATATCCGCTCCCGAAAGCACGAATTTGAAGCAGATGCTTTTGCTGCGGAAACCACCCACACCCCGAAAGCTCTCATCGAAGCACTTAAAAAGCTATCGGTAAGCAACCTCTCTAACCTCACACCGCATCCCTTTTACGTCTGGCTGGAGTATAGTCATCCTCCGGTGTTAAAGAGGATTGAGGCGCTTCGCGCATTTAATTAACTAGCATTTTGCCTTCGGCGACCCTGCCGGGGGCCTTAAACTTTTTTAATAAGGCTTCGCCTCTTTGTAAGGGACATTAGATATGTTGTTGCAGAATGAAAGAGAACTTGTTGTTGAATATGGGAAAAAAATGCTTGAATCCGGCCTGACAACCGGAACCGGCGGCAACCTGAGTGTTTATAACCGCGAACTGGGCTTGGTAGCTATCAGCCCCAGCGGTCTGGATTACCGTCTTTCCACTCCCGAAGATATTGTGGTTATCGATCTGGAAGGAAATATTAAAGATTCAGAACGCAAGCCTTCCAGTGAGTACGGTTTCCATACCATCCTGTACAAAAACAGGCCGGATGTTAATGCGGTGGTTCACACCCATTCAGTTTATGCCACCACCGTAGCCTGCCTGAATATGGAGCTTCCGGCAGTGCACTATCTGGTCGGTTTTGCGGGCAAAAAAGTTCCTCTCGCCCCCTACGCAACTTTCGGTACTCCTGAATTGGCAGAAAACGTGATCAGTACCATCGGTAACTACAATGCAGTACTGCTCGCCAATCACGGCCTGATCACTGTTGGAAGAACCCTCGGCAACGCCTTCGATGCTGCAGAGGAACTGGAACTGGTTGCCAGAATTTACATTCAGGCCCTTTCAGTAGGTAAACCTGTTATTGTCCCTGACGACGAAATGGACAAGGTTATCGATAAATTTTCGACCTACGGACAGGCCGGAGGCAAGGACTAATCATGGAAACAAGTCAGCTCAGCACAATTGTCGAGATAGCATTTCCCCTTTTCCTGATCATGGATCCGCTGGGAAACCTTCCGGTATGCCTGTCCATGCTCCGGGAGTACTCCCCCTCAAGACAACGCAGGATTTTGCTTAGGGAACTTATATTTGCGCTGGGAATCACTATCTTGTTCATGTATCTGGGCGCGGGACTCATGAAAATGCTCAACATCCACCAGTCCACATTACGTATAGCCGGTGGAGTAATCCTGTTCATCATTTCCATGAAGATGATTTTCCCGAAACCGGAAAACGCTGCCGATGACTCTGAAAAAGACCCGTTCATTGTGCCGATTGCGGTTCCGCTCTTCGCCGGGCCGTCCCTGCTGGCAGCAGTTATGGTTTACGGCTCAAAAGGCGATGCCGGGGTGAATGTACTTTCCGGTGTGCTGATTGCCTGGGCTATGAGCTTTATCATTATGATGACAGGACCTACCATGGCCCGGATACTGGGTAAAAGAGGACTCAAGGCCTGTGAAAGACTTATGGGTTTGATTCTTATCCTTTTATCCGTACAGATGCTGGAAGACGGGATTGCCTACTACATCACCAATGTTCTTTCGCGCTAAGTTCGACGGGAGCTAAAACTTCCCAGCTCTAGAAGACGTGCCAAGGCTTTTTCCAGCTCTTCTGTGCTTACAGGCTTTGCAATATAGTCATTCACGCCTAAATCCGACATCTTCTTAAAATCGCTTTCCCGCCCATAAGCGCTCATTACAATAATGGAAAGTTCACGAACTTGGGGCTTCCCATTTCTGATAAAAGAAATCGCATCAAACCCGTTCATTTCAGGCATTTGCAAATCCATAAGAATCAGATCGAACTCTTCATTCTCAATATGATTTAAAACTTCAACTCCTGTACTGGCAGTCCGAACTGAATGCCCCCAGCTCTCAAGCTTTTTGCGCATGAAAACCTGACTACTTATATCGTCTTCCGCTAGAATAATTCTCAGACTCTGTATTGGAACTAATTCCTGCTCAGCAGCTTTCTTTCCCGCAGGAACTTTTATCCTGAATCCCAACTCAGCAGTGCTCCCATCCTCAAAATACAATTCACCATCAAGAACTTTTGCATTTTGCTCAAGGCAATCGGAATAAGATCCACCACTTAAGACCGGAACACATCCGTCACCGGAGACATAAAACGTGAGAACCGAATAATTATCTACTGAAGGTACTAACTTTATGCCGGCGGTAATATCTGAATCAGGAAAAATATCCAGCCCACTATTTATTAGGCAAAACAACATCTGGCCAAGAACCTTACGGTTGCAGATGATGGCATCAGGCAAGTCCAACCCGATTGAAAGATTAATTTTTCTATTCTGAATGGATGCTGCCGGCAAAAAAAGATCCACGGACTTTTCGAGGATGGCCGCAGGATCCAACGATTCAAACTTTCGCGGATCATGTTTTCCCGAAAGGTCACTCAGCGAATTATTGACCACATCCTTGAACCTTTCAGCAGAAACCACACATTTATGGACATATTCCTTTGCTTCAGGAGCAAGATTCATCTGATCAAGGACGTGTAGACTACCGATAATTCCGGCCAATGGAGTTCGCATCTCATGACAAATAGCCTGCATCAAGATTTCGTCACCTTCGCCCTTTACAGTTTTAATATCCATATTTCTATTATCAATCCTACGGGCGCATCCAACTATGGCTTCCGGTTCGCCATTGTCATTGCGGATAAGAAAATGTCGAATATCAAGATGCAATCTCTCTCCCCGCGAATTAATAGCCGGAATCTGGATGGCAAACTCACTTCCACCGGCTGCAATATCTTGGACTCTTGCTAACAATTGATCCGCAATCTGTGGAGCAAGATAATCATAAATGCTTGTTCCGATACACATCTCGGGAGCAATTCCGGCAAACTCAGCAAATTTTTGACCAACCGTAATAAAAGTACCCTCAAGATCATGGAGGAACATTGTTCCAGGAGCACAATCTAAAGCAGCCTTCAGATAACGCTGCAATCTTGCCGACTCATCCCGATATCTTTCCTGCTCGGAAATATTACGAACAGTACCGGCAAATCCGCTGATATTGCCCTCAGGGCAATAGGTATGCTGCAAAACGTGGCATAGCCGGACCAGCTTTCCATCCGCAGCAGTCAGGTCCATCTCAAATCGATAAGCTCCGTTACCGGAAAAAATCTCCCCGCTGATACTTTCCAAACCTTTCTCTGAATGAAAATGTTGCAAAATCCTTGAAAGTTCAGCACCTCCTGCCCTCCCGAAAATATCTCGCGCAAGGTCACGGCAGGAATCATCACAGAACACTAGATCACCTTGCTCATCAGCAGTATAAAAGCAGATTCCGCTGTGTCTCAATATAGCGGCTGTTTGTTGAATCTGTTTAAGTTGTTCTTCAACATAGTATTTTTTTAACTTGTATACAGCTGTAGCCATCACTACCAGCCAACTGGCAAAGAGACTTAACTTCATCACCCAGTTTAAACCGGATAAAAAAAGTCCCGTGCTAAAAAGCAATACAGATGCACAACCACATAGTAAAACAAATCTTATATTCTTAGACATAACCATTCGAGATCTGCCTCATTCTTCATTAAAAAAATAGCCTAAACCAACAGGCCGCAATAACAAGATGAAGCATAGGTTTACTCATATTTTTAAAACATCACAACTAATGTCTCAATAATGTGATTCAAATCTTTTTTAGAAAATAGTCTTCTGCCTGATAAGCAGAAGATATCAAGGCTCAGACACACCTTGCATTATTATTGAGAAAACAGAACAAAGCCCGCTTCCAGTAACAGAAGCGGGCTTTAGCGTATTTTATTATTTTCGGGTAGATCAAACCACCACTCACAAAGATTACAAACTCAACGTCATTCCTTGATCGGAATTAATCTCCGATGCAATTTCAGGCGAGGAAGAATCCTGCTGTACATTCTTGAGCATGGCCAGCTCTTCGACAGACAGTATTTTGTTAATATCCAGAATGATAACAAATTCATCATCCTGCTTGCCCATCCCCCGAATGAACTCAGTCTTGATTGTGGTCCCCATTCTGGGCGGTTCTTCAATCATATTTTCGGTAAGCTCGATTACTTCCCGAACCGAATCAGCCAGCGCACCCATCACCGTACTTTCACCGTCAAAAGAAACCTCTACAATGATAATACATGTATTAATGGTATCCTCAGTCCGGCTCATACCGAATTTAAGGCGCATATCAACAACAGGGACGGCGTGCCCCCTCAAGTTGATCACTCCCCGCATAAACTTGGGTGTTCTGGGAATTCTGGTTATAGGCGTAAGTTCCAAAACTTCCCGTACACTGGCTATATCCAACGCATAAATGTCCTTGTTCAAGGTAAACGTCAGATACTGATTGGTCGTACTATTTATCTCAGCGTTCATTATTCCACCTACCTCAATTTGATCATCCCTGTATAAAAAACTACCAAATTGCTACAACTATATATCAAGCGAGCAAAAACAACCAGTGCTTATCAGAATTTTTCAAAATCATTGTCGGAAAATTCACTTCCCATGTCCAGAGACACACCACTGATTTTTTCTGTTTCGGGCTGGTGCTGTATTTTTGAGGTAGAAACTTCCCTGACCCGGGCCTCAGGAGCCGAAGCTTTATGGGCGGGATTAGAGCGCATCACAGTCCTTGCCGGAGGCAAAGCCTGCGCTCTGGTTCTAGGTTGGTTTCTGACCCTGAAGAAACTCATAACCTGCTGCAACTGTTCGGCCTGACTGGACAATTCTTCCGATGTCGAAGCCATTTCTTCAGAAGCCGAAGCATTCTGCTGAGTCACTTGATCAAGTTGCTGCACTGCCTTGTTGATCTGCTCCGCCCCGGAGAGCTGTTCACTGCTTCCAGCTGCAATCTCCTGCACAAGCTCTGCGGTTTTCTTGATATCAGGGACAAGCTGGGTCAACATTTGGCCGGCCTTTTCAGCCACACTTACAGTGCTTGAAGAAAGTTCACCGATCTCTCCAGCAGCAGCTCCGCTTCGCTCAGCAAGCTTACGAACTTCTGCAGCAACAACGGCAAACCCCTTGCCGTGTTCTCCGGCACGAGCAGCCTCAATTGCGGCATTCAATGCAAGGAGGTTGGTCTGACGGGCAATCTCCTCAATAATGGAGATCTTCTCAGCAATATTTTTCATGGCATCAACAGCTTTGGTAACAGCTTCTCCACCCTCTTCTGCCTGCTGAGATGATTGCAATGCTATCTGCTCAGTTTTATGAGCATTCTCTGCATTCTGCCTGATATTGGCAGTCATTTCTTCCATTGAAGCAGAAACTTCTTCAACGCTGGCTGCCTGCTCTGTTGAAGCCTGAGACAAACTCTCTGCTGTAGCTGAAAGTTCCTCACTGCCGGAAGCAACATTTTCCGAAGAAATGCCGACTTCACCAACAACCGCTGACAGCTTAACCACCATATCGTTTAAGGCAGCGGCCAGAATACCTATCTCGTCACGCTGATTAATATCCAGAGTTCTGGTAAAATCACCTTGAGCCATATGTTCAGCAAAAGATACTCCTTCGCGAATAGGGCCGGTAATTATGCGGGTCACAGTAATCGAAATTAATGCCCCGACAACCAGTGCCAGTGCCAGTCCGCCCAAAATCATAGAGAATGATGAAGTAATCACTTCGTGTGCAGACACCTGCTGCTCATCCATCAACATCTGACTAAGGCTTAGAGCCTCTGCTCCAACCTCTGCCATAGCCTTCAACTCTGTTCCTTGAAGATCAACTTTCTTGACTATGAAATTAAACCCGTCGAGGTATTCACGGGCGGCCCTTTCAAGGCCACTTACATCCAGATCAGAATTGGAGGCAACCCAGCTGTTCCCGCGAAAATTATCGCACTGGTTAATCACTGAATTCAACAAGGAACGGGTCTGCTTTGCATATTCATCCTTACCAGTGCGAAGATAGTTGGAAAAAGAAAAACGGCTGGTTATAAACTTTTTCTCCAAATCAGAGATGGTTGAATAAGCATCAAACAAACTGGCCATATCCAGACCGGCAACGGCTCCGCTCATACCCTGTTTCATAGCCTTGCTTGCGCGCGCCTCAATTCTGGATACCGCGGTATCGAGGTTACCAACGGCCGCCACACAATTACTTATGGCCTCATCTTTTTCATGCTGATACTGAGCATAGCGCTCAAAAATCTCACTATACTTTTTAGCCTTACCGGCAACGCCAGTAACATCCTTAAGTCCTTTACCTAAAAAAATATTTGTATTGGCGGAAATGTTCTTTTCTATTTCACCAATAGAATTGTTAAATTTCTCTTCATATTCAACAGTTCCCCGCAGGGTATAATAAAGAACCATCAATCTTGAGTTATACATATCAGCGACGGCCTTACTGACGACATCAGTTCGCTTGGATTCGTCTGCAACTTTAGACAATCCATACCAACCAACAATACCCACGACTACTGTCAGCAAAAGAACTACAACAAATCCCCCGCCAATTTTCCACCCGAGTCTCAAATTCTTAAACATCTGATGTCTCCTCTTTTCCAGATCCAACCATCTTTTAACTGCGATTTTAAAAATAACGTAACCGCTATTGCAATTTAACTATCGCATGCCCCTCAGTATATTCTGTTTACAGCACAAAATTGGCATATAAGTTACAATTTGCATTATATTCACGAAACAACATTAACCACAAGCACTACTTAGATAGATGTTCCTGAACAGCTGCAAGGACTGCATCAAGCTCCAAGTATACTTTAGGCATTAAACTTTTTGCTCTGTCCAAATCGCCTTTACGTGAAAACATCTCAATTTTCTCGGCAAGCAAAGCAATAGCAGTAGCTCTGATAGTTGCGGAAATTCCTTTCAATGCATGTGAATATTTTACAGCAAGCGCCTGATCACCATTTTTAACAGCTTCAGCTAAGGATTCGGTTCTTGCAGGAGCATCCACCATATATACTTTTAATATTTCACTCGCGAGTTCACGGTCACCACCTAGGTGACGATAGAAAGCCTGCTCATTAAAAACGACTTCAGACATGGACGCCCTCCGCTATAGTAATAATTCCCGACTTGCTTCTAGCATGTTCAAGACCAATTAACCAATTTATAAAACTGGGGAATTTCCAGCTCAATTTTGCGCTTAAAAAAACGGGTCTGACCGGCCATGTAAGCAAGTTCTTTTGCATTTTCCAACTCCCGAAGCCCCTCCTGAAGCCTGAAAACCTTTAAACTGGTGACAGCGACTTCAGCACTGATTCGCCAATCTTCAGGATAGTGAAGTGAGAGATGTGAGAGGAATCCAAGCCTGGTGGGTTCTCCTCCTTTAACTCCATTAAAAATCGAATCCAGTCTTCTGTAGATCTCTTTGTCTGATGGGTCCTTGTGAAGAGCTGCAAAAAAACAATCAGAAGCACATGATGGAATGTCTTTAACTTCATTGAAAGCGACACCGGAACGTATGCGCAACCCTTTTTTAAATGAAACATCACCCCAAAGCTTCAAAATGTGAACCTCATTTTCCGGCCTTACCACCGTGTCTGGTCGGGATGAAGCATGCACGGAATACCAAAAATGCTTTGCAACTTCCCACAGTCCCAGCTTTAGAGCACCGAGAGAAGCACTCATATTGAAATAACAATCGACAGAACTAAGGCTTTTATCAAGATAAGGACGGGCAATGCCCATGAACAAATCACTCATTCCTGATCTGGCAAAAATTCTCAGTAATGCAACGTCGCGCATTTCACTTCGGCCAAGGCCAAGAAATCTTTTCAGCAAATGATCCCAATCAACTTTGTAACCACCTGATTCACTCAACAAGAATTCACTCATACACAACAAGAGTTCAGCACGCTCTTCAGGAATACTTCGGACAGTTGTCTTTTGAGCAATGTCGCGGACAACAGCAGCTCGAGAGTCAGGTCGATGATCTTTTAAAACACGGGCGTAGGCAGCCATGCCAAATGAGCCGCTAAGAGATGGATCCTTCTCAAAACGATCAATGATGTCCTTCAATTCAAGGACATCATTATAGACCGCAATTTCTTTTCCAATTTCAAACAATTCCCCTAGCCCGCCGCCGACGTCAGGAGTGACAACAGCACACCCGCATGACGCAGCCTCAAATAAACGAAAATTAACTTCACCGAAAAGAGCTTCATTAGGAGCAATTCTGGTATTCCTGTATAGCTCCATCATTTGCTGATAATTCAAGTTATCTTCAAAATTTAAATTGTAATGGGACTTTAAAAAATCAACAAACCAAAGACGGGACCGTCTATGAGAAGAAACCCGACCTACAAAGCTTAAATCATGTTCCCGCCTACTATGCGGAATAATTCCCCCTCCAGCAATTCCAACCCCTGAGAGATTGCCCAGCCAAGGCAACCATTCCACCCTGGTCTCACACAGCTTGCGGAGCTCTGGGATATATTTTTTCTGCGTAGTCAACAGGCAATCAAAAAGGTCAGCATAGTATCTATGCCAGAAAAAATTCATATGAGTATCAATTGACCAAAATATTTTAACGCAATTTAACTTATGAAGACCGTTTAAAAATAACCGCCTTCCTAATGATTCCTGTTGTAAAATTAAGTCCGGGTCAAATTGACGGGCGTTAAGCATGGCAGGAAGATCAAGAGTTCCTTCCTGTACATAAACCTGATCAACTTCAAAACCCATTTCAACGAAAGCTTTTACGAGCGAAGGAGTGCAATTAATTAAAAAAAGTTTTTGCATGTGGAAGATATACGCTAAGCATATGCATCTTGAAAAGATAAAACCGGCTTGAGTCTTTCTACTGTGGCTAAGACAGCCTAAACAGAAGTTGAGTTTCAAAATCAGTACAGCAATATAAACGTAGTCACAAGTAAAATTTTCCATCTTTCCAACTACAGCTTCACATGAAACAAGCCGCAGCTTCCAGATGGAAGCTGCGGCTTAGTTGCTCTAAGTGCAAGCAATACTGCCCGCGCCTTTCATCTTGGCCGCTTGCAGTAATCTCTCCGCACCGGAGATCATTTCTTCTAATGATTCAGAACTACTGGTATTAACACCAATTGAAACTGTAACCTTGATTTTATACTCGCCAATATCGAATGTCTCCTTTGCGATATTAGCTGCCAAATCCTTGAATACGGACTCAACATAATCAAGTTTCATATCTGCACATAAAATGCAGAAAGAATCACCGCCGTAACGACTGACGACATCGCCCTTTCTGAAACGGTTACGAAGAATTTCAGCTACAAACCTGATTACTTCATCGCCAACCAACTGACCATAAGTTTCATTGCAAGCCTTAATGTTATCAATATCAATCATTACAGCAACCAATGAGGCCTCAGAACGTTTCTGCTGAGCAAATAACTTTTCACCATACTTAAAGAGAGCACCACGGCTAAACACATCTGTCAGTACATCATTGTCAGAAATTCGCTTAATTGTCTTAACGTACTCAGCACTGTCGAGAGTGTTGTTCACCCGGCAGTAAAATTCCTCAGGTTCAAAGGGCTGCCTGATAAAATCATTTGCTCCACTCTTTAAAAATTCTGCCGATGATCCTGACCCTCCCTCGCGGGAAAAGCCAATTATGGGAAGATCTGCTTTCGAATGAGTTTTGCGTATTTCTTTAATAGTAGCAGGCCCATCCATTACAGATATTTGATCTCCGGTTATTATGAGATGAACATCTCCATTATTCACAAGCTCCAGCGCCTCATTTCCATTTGAAGCTTCAAGGACCTGAAAATTATTAACCAGCAACAAATCACGGAAAAGAGCGCGGGTGTCATTTAAGTCATCCACGATAACTGCTTTTCTAGAAATATTCTTTCTTAGTCTGTCAACAAGGCTCACGACATGCTGAATGTCATCAAAATTTACTTTCTGGACATAATCAACAATCCGCTTGGTCCACATTGTGGAGCGCAGCTCCTCACTTATTTCACCCGTAAAGACAATCGACGGAATATTATATGATACAACTAAATCGGTAATCTCCCCATTTGGAGCATCAGGTAGGACAATATCAAGAAGGGCCACAAAAAATTCTTCGCTGCTGTGTTCAAGGTGTTCCAGCACTAGCATAGTCGCTAAATAGCATTATCTCGACGTTCAATTTTGCAAGTATGCTTCTTTTTAAAATACCAGCAAAAGTAATGCTGTCTTCGACAATTAAAACTTTACTAGGACGGGTAACCCCGGATGATTTACTCTCTTGGGACATATTCGCCTCAATATTTTTTTTGAAAGCCAATTGTGCTGAGGTGCTCTAGCCAACTAATCCATGGAGGAATACCTTAATATTAACACAAAAGGGCAATTCCATTCTAGAACATTTATTAATGCCCTGAATCAGAACAGTCAATTAACGGTAATAACAAGTTGAAAGTAGATTGGAAGACAATATCGACATTAACACTGCGCAAACAAAAGACCAGACATATTATATTACTCACAGTTATACACATTAGCGTTAATTATATTCAGCTGATAGCCAGACATTCCGAACATACTGCGCAGCTAAATTCTAACGTCTATAGGATTATGCCTTTCCTTCTTCTCCCCCTCACAAAACCACCCCCGCCCCCTCAAGTAAGATAACACTCGAAAACAACCATCCCCCAAAACAAGTAAAGCCCCCTTGAGTTAACAAGGGGGCTTCGAAATAAAAAAGCTTGCGGCGACCTACTTTCCCACTAGCTACCTAGCAGTATCATCGGCGAAGGAGAGCTTAACTTCCGAGTTCGGAATGGGGTCGGGTGTGACCTCTCCTCAATGGCCGCAAGCAAATTTAGCTTGCTTTTGAGCAAAAATATATGGTTGAAATAGAGAAGATTAACCTTAACTATTTAAAGTTAAGGGAAGAGAAGAAAAATAAGTCGCACGATTTATTAGTACTGGTCAGCTGAATGCATCACTGCACTTACACCTCCAGCCTATCAACCAGGTGGTCTACCTGGAATCTTTAGATGCTAAAGCATAGGGATAACTAATCTTGAGGCAGGCTTCCCGCTTAGATGCTTTCAGCGGTTATCCCTTCCGAACTTAGCTACCCTGCAATGCCACTGGCGTGACAACAGGAACACCATAGGTTCGTCCACCCCGGTCCTCTCGTACTAGGGACAGACCCTCTTCAATTATCCTACGCCCACGGTAGATAGGGACCAAACTGTCTCACGACGTTTTAAACCCAGCTCGCGTACCACTTTAATCGGCGAACAGCCGAACCCTTGGGACCTGCTTCAGCCCCAGGATGTGATGAGCCGACATCGAGGTGCCAAACCGCATCGTCGA